>NZ_JAGHZN010000009.1:0-96407 GCF_017746735.1 Roseofilum sp. Guam
TATAAGCTGCTGGCATAATCTCACGATCGCTAACTTTGTCTTTCTATTATGTCCTAACTCTCCCTTTCTCTGCTATATAACAGGGCAAAGAATAGTTAGGACATTTTCTCTTGCCGCTTGCTATTCGTGCCTATTGCCCATTATTAATGGTTGGCGGCAATTGGATGTCGAGGAATAATGGCTTCAGGTTCTATAAAAGTGATGCTTTCTTCTAGAGGCAAGATACGGACTGCTTGATGATAGACGTTGACTTGATAAACTTGTTGGTTTGTCCAGTCTAGGGCGGTTAACCATCCACTGCGGCGATGGTAGGCTCCCGTGTCGATATCTAACCAGCCTTGTCCTTGGACAATTTGACCGGGTAACACACCAGGGAAGGTAAAGGTGATGGTGTGGCCGGTGATAATGGTTTTATCAGGGAAGTAAGGAGTGGGAATGCAGTGAAATTGATCGCGAATCCAACAGAGTTCATATTCGGTTTGCTCGTCGATGGGTAAATCGGGATGAACTCCAGCATGGACAAGCCAAACATCGCCGAGGTCGAGGTATAGGGGAAGATTGCTAATCCATTGCAGATGCTCCAGAAGGAGGTGGGCATCGTGATAACTACTCAGAGTAGCTTGTCCGCCACTATAGAGCCATGCTTGGAGGGCGGGATAATGGATTTTGCCGTCTGGAAAACTGTCGATCAGTAGTTGTTCGTGGTTGCCTCGAATGCAGGGATAGCCACTATCACGAACGAAGTTAACGGTTTCTGCGCTTTTTGGCCCGCGATCGATCAGGTCTCCTAAGAAGTATAAGTCATCGCTCTCTACAGGAGCGATCGCCTCCAGAAGATGCATTAAGCCATCATAATTCCCATGGACATCACCAATAAAAACTCGTCGTCCTGTTGCTCCTATCATTGCTTTGTATTCCCTGTGTGCTAATCAAGTCGGTTCCGTACTGATACCATTTCTCTTTAACCTTGCCCTTAATCGATCCTTGGGAGGCAAGTGGCTCTGGGCCAATTGTTAAAGTGCATCATCATAGAGAATATGGTATGAGGAATCCAGGGTAAGTTGCCACAGTCTTCCTCAACACCCAGTTAGCTTTGCCGATCTCCTTTAAAATCTGAGCTATTTTGGTGTTTCTACAGTGTACTGACAAAGTTTAGTCCTGGACAACTGTTCTGGGGTTATTGAGTCAAAGCTTTAATAAAGCGTTCAAGTTCTCCGAAAATCCCCCCTCGCCGTTTCTGAGTCGGGGTGGCTTCTGCCGTATTTTCTCCGGTAGTAGCTCGGATTAAAATCCGATCTAGGACTTCCCCTACAGGTTTTTGCAGTTGTTCGGCAATTTGAGTATAAGTACCGTCTGCGGTTTCGAGCCAAACTTGCCAGGGATGGGGATGGCAGCGATAGAGGGCTGCACCTTCTAGGGGGCGGATGTAATAGCAGGAGTAGATTTGGCTTAAGAGTCTCTCGCGCAGTTGACGAGCCGTATAACCAATACCGACAACAGCCACATCTTCGAGTTTTGGGATTAAAAGAATGATGGGACGATCGCCGGCTAAATTCACCAGACGCTCGACTTGTCCAACTTCTACGGATGAGGGATTAACGATCAGAAAGCTCTCGTCTTCGGGGTCTATTTTATGATCAATGGGCGATCGGCTACTGCCTAAATCCGTGACTTTAAAGGGAGTTTCACCCCAGTCTCGACGCGCTAGAGCTGCCGCTCCGGTATCTGGAAAGAAGATCTTCGGTTGTCCCCCAAACTCTTGCAAAATAGGGATAAAGTCTTGGGCGAGTTTCTGCGCTTCTAGGGCAATTTCGGGAAAGACTAACTCTACTTGAATTAAGTGCATTCCATCTTCGAGGGCTTGCAACGTTGCTGCTTTCGCTTGGGCGATCGCCTCATCTAGAGTTTGGGGTAGTGTGGTCATGGGTGGTTGGTGTCTCTGGGGTTTCCAAGTATTCACAAGTATTCATTATTCATTATCCGTGGCTAGATCGCCTAACAACCGCTCCAGATAAGCCTGTCGCCACTGTTCCCGTTGCTGTTGCGTTTGCTCATCGGGTTGATAGGCTTCAATGTCTTCCAGGGAAAGGATACCTTTTTCCTGGGCTAATCGTTCGAGGGTATCCAGGCGATCGTGTAAGACAGAAACCTCACTGGCCAATGTCATAATCATCGTTAATAACCGATCTACTTTGGCATTATCTAAATAAACGGGGCGTTTTCCCTTGGCTTTCTTCACTCTGGTTATCCTCAAATTTTCACATCATTTTATCGGGAATTGGTAATGGGAAAAATTGGAATTATTCTAGCAACGTATAACCCCAATATGGAATATTTGCGCAAACAAATTGAGTCTTTGCGGGAGCAAACTTGGCAAGATTGGATGTGTCATGTGGTTGACGATTGCTCATCTGAAGGGTGTCAAAGCCAGATTCAAGCAACGATCGCCGGAGATCGCCGTTTTCACTTCCATTCCTACTCGGAAAATGTAGGTTCGTATCATAACTTTGAGCGCGGATTAGAATTATGTGTAGGAGATCAACGGTTGGAGGCGATCGCCTGTTGCGATCAGGATGATATTTGGTTACCGGATAAACTGGAGCGTCAATGGCACGCTTTAGAGTCCCAATCTGCCCTTTTAGTCCATTCTGACCTAGAGCTAATCGATGCGCAAGACGACACTTGTCATCCTTCTGCGTGGGAATTTGAACAGCGATCTCCCCAAAAGCTCACCCCCCAACTGCTGTTGCTGCGCAACACCTTAACCGGATGTACGATGATGTTTCGCCCTGAATTACTCTCAGTGGTGCTACCTTTTCCACCCCGAAAGGGCGGCGATTGGTATCATGATTGGTGGATAGCGCTCATTGCTTCCCATCGGGGGAAAATTGCCCATATTTCTACCCCCTTGGTGCGATATCGCATTCATGACACGAACACCGTGGGAGTGGTGGAAAATGCCGGAACTCTTTCCCAAGAAGTGATGACTGGATTGCAGAAAGCTGAAAAACTCAGGGGAAGAAGCTATATCACCCATTGCAACTTGAACCATGCAGTGTGCGATCGCCTAAATCTCAATCCCCAAGAGGTAGAAAACAATCCTTTTGGCGATCGCCCCCTCAATTTTGGTTGGCCGATCTTAGAGCTAGGCTGGCGCAGTTGGCAAGCAGGCTATGGTTCCCAGGGGATTGCCCTGCGGGTTTTTGTCCATAAATGCCGCAAAGATGTTAAAAGATTATTAAGCAGGAGCGGGCCTAGCCTTCCAAACAACTCTCAATAACCGGTTTATGGTCGATTACCTGATTATAGGGGCGCAAAAAAGCGGGACAACTTCCCTCTATCATCATCTGATTCAACATCCAGGGATAAGTGCAGCGACGGAAAAGGAACTCCATTTCTTTAGCTTACACTTCGATCGCGGCGTTTCCTGGTATAAGGAACAGTTTCCCCAACCGGGAATCAAAGGGGAAGCGAGTCCCTATTATCTCTATCATCCCTGTGTTCCCCAACGGGTTCACCAATGTTATCCAGATGTGAAGTTGATTGTGCTATTGCGCGATCCGGTCAAGCGGGCAATTTCCCATTATTATCATGAGGTAAGGTGGGGATTTGAATCGTTGGGATTAGAAGCGGCGATCGCCAGTGAACCCCAGCGACTGCAAACAGAAGTGGAAAAAATCCAAGCCAATCCCCTTTATCATAGCTTTAACCATCGCCATTACAGTTATTTAGAGCGAGGTGTATACATCGATCAACTGCTCCGTTGGCAGCAATATTTTCCTCCAGAACAATTCCTGATTTTACTCGCGGAAGACTTTTATGCTCATCCCCAGGCGATCGCCGATCAAGTCTATGAATTTCTGCAATTACCGCCCTATACTTTAACTGACCCTCCCGTTTATGATGCTGGAGATTACCCCGACGTTTCTCCCCAACTGTATCAACAGCTTACCGACTATTTTACCCCTCACAACCAACGTTTATCTGTTTATCTTCATCAACCCTTATCTTGGACTATGACTAAACCATCCAGCCCCATTGATTATGAAGGCGCTTGGGATAATTACGCCCAAAATTGGACATCTACCGATCCTGACTATCAGCATGTTGGCGATGAATGGATCGGAAAAAAAGCCGGAGCTGCATTTTCCCTGTCTGAATACGAACAGTTAATCGAAACCCATTTAATCGCACCTTATATCGAATCCGGCGATCGCGTCCTAGAAATTGGTATTGGTGGAGGTAAAACCGCTGCCCTATTATTGAACTATTGTCAAGAGTTAGTTTGTGCTGATATTTCCGCCCAAATGCTCAAAGCTACTCAACAAAGATTAGGAACTGAACGGACATCCTACGTCAAACTTAATGGACTCACCCTAGAAGGCGTTGAACCGGCAAGTATTGATGTGTGTTTCTGTTACGATACCATGGTTCATATCGAACCGCGAGATATTTATAATTATCTAGTTCAAATCCCCCCACTTTTGCGCGGCAGACGACTCTGTTTATTCCACCATAGTAATATCCTCTCCCCCCTCGGATGGGAAAAATTCCTCAATGACTATCCCCATAATCTCCTCGGAAAACGAGATGGAACTGCTTTTTCTATTATGACCAATGAAATCATGGAAAAATTCCTTACCACCTTGGGCTATGAAATCTTAGAACAAAATACGGAATTAGTCCCCAGAGATTGTATTTGGATCTGTCGCGCTCCCGAACCCCCCTTCTCTCCTTGAGAGGCAAGGGGCTTCAGCCCCTTGCCCAACCCTTCTCTGTAACACACCCTACTGGATTGTTTCACCTAAAATAGTGCTTTGTTTGGTGTAAGCACGAAGAGTGCTTAAAAGCCTAGCTGGAGAGGGACTCACTAAAAACAAAATCTAATGCATCGAATTAGCTGAAAAAGACACTACTGTCGTGACTGTTTAACTGTTTGTAAAAAAAACATGAAAATCCTATTTTTACACCCCAATTTTCCCGCCCAATTCCGCCATTTAGCCAACGTCTTTGGCAGCAACCCCAACAATCAAGTCGTTTTCATTACCAAAAATGAACGCCCAGAATGGGTGATTCCCGGAGTGCGAAAAGTTCTGTTTAATCCCAGTCGAGAACCGCGACCCGAAACCCATCACTATGTCCGCCCCTTAGAAAGCGCTGTTTTGTATGGTCAAAGTGTGTATCGAGTTGCGGAGAAACTGAGAGCAGAAGGATTTATTCCCGATATTATGTATGGCCATTCTGGATGGGGGCCAACTTTATTTTTGAAAGAAGTTTTCCCAGAATCTCCCCTTCTGTGCTATTACGAATGGTTTTATCACGCTAGGGGAACCGATGCTGATTTTGACCCCTCAGAACCCCTTTCGGCTGATGATTTATGTCGAATTCGGGTTAAAAATGCTGGGATTTTACAAGACTTATATAACTGTGATTGGGGAGTTTGCCCGACCCAGTGGCAAAAGTCCCAATTTCCGCCAGAATTTCAGAGCAAGTTATCCGTAATTTTCGATGGCATCGACACAGATTATTTTAAGCCCAATCCAGGCGCAAAAATGAAATTCACCGGTGAAGGATACAGTAAATTTATTGAGCCACTCGATTTATCTGGAGTCGATGAAATCGTCACCTATGCCACTAGGGGAATGGAACCCTATCGCGGGTTTCCCCAGTTCATGGAATCGATTGTTTATCTTCAGGAAAAGCGCCCCAATTGTCATGTGGTGATTGTGGGAGAAGACCGAGTGTGTTACGGTAAGTCTTTGCCCGATGGAAAAACCTATAAGCAGGCCATGTTAGAGCGCCTAAACTTGGATATGTCACGGGTTCATTTTACCGGGCCTCTCCCCTATGGACTCTATTTACAAGTTCTACAAGCCTCTACTGTGCGAGTCTATTTAACCCGACCGTTTGTATTATCTTGGTCGATGATGGAATCCTTAGCTACAGGATGTTTAATCGTGGGTTCGGATACTGCTCCGGTACGGGAAATGATCCGGGATGGAGAGAATGGTTTATTGGTGGATTTCTTCTCACCGAAAGAGATTGCTCAACGGGTAGGTGAGGCTTTAGATAATCCCGATCAAATGGCTCCTTTGCGCGAAAAGGCGAGGGAATTAATTGTGGAGCAATATGCGCTGAAGGATTTGTTGCCCAAGCATGTTCAAATTGTGGAAAATGTGGCTAAAGGAAATTTTCCGAATGCGGATGGAGATGGGTTTACCCCCCAGATGAAAGCGTATATGCAAAATGGCAATGAGAAGGGGACGAAGGGTAAGAAGAAGAAGAAATCTAAGGGGTTTGTTCTGCCATAATGGAGTAATGAGTAAGCGGTAGTCGGGAATGTCGTCCCCATGACGATGACGAAATCTATCAACCTGGAGAATTTGAGAGTATCTACACCTAATAGCACTTCGCGCTAGGGAATAGGCAATAGGCAATAGAAAATCCTATTGCCGAAACTCTTCCTGCAAGAAAGCTTCAGCACTGGCATGGTTTGATCTCAATCTTTACAAAATTAGAGGTTCAATTTTAGCCTGAACTTCCTCTACCACATCTTCTGGTACAGTCTCTTTAAACTCTACCTTCCTAGCTTGCCAATCCAAGCACTTAATTTGATCGACTAAGATGACTCCCTGAGTCTGTAGCTGCAAAGGCAACACCACCTCAAAAGGATACCCCTTCTGCTGTCGCGTAATTGGCATGAATAATGCCAGGGAAGTTCTCACATTGTAACTATACGGTGATACCACAAAAGCAGGTCGGGAACCTTTTTGCTCATCGCCTTTAGTGGGATTAAAGTTGATATAGACAATATCTCCTCGCTTGGGAACATAGCCATCTTCTGAAATCACCACACCTCGTTCCCCACAGCTACACCACTGTCTTGCTCTCTATGGCAATTTTCTGGAGTAATAGCGGTAACTAATTCTTCTAGGGAATAGGAGGAATGCGATCGCGGTTTAATCACCAAATTACCATCAATGACCACTAGATCAACGTCAGTTCCTTCAGAAAGGGGAATCTCCTGAGCTAGAGATTGAGGAATACGAATCGCTAGGGTATTTCCCCATTTAGCAATTTTGAAAACCATCGGTTGTACTTAACCTCTCAGTTAATACTGTAATCGTCCTGATTTTAACTACTGTATATACCTATTGCCTGACTTTCGTTATAAAATCAAGTTTGTGCTTACTGTAGTTTGTTATGAACCATCCCTCTCCTGCTGAATTTTCTACTGTAGATCGCTTGGGTGCTTTGTCTGCTGAAGAAACCGATGCTTTTTTGCAAAGCGTGCAAGCGCAAATGGTCGCTGAAGAGTTTGATAGTGGCGATCGCCAAGTGTTGCAGCAAATGGTAGAATGCTTGGGCGACTCTAGAGGGATGGTGCGCCTCAGTTTTGCGGAAACCATCGGAAAAAGTATTGGTACACCCGCCACCCCGGTATTATTGGAAGCTCTGCAACATCATACCAATGTGGTCGTGCGACGAGCAGCAGCGAAAACCTTAACCTTAATCGCTGATCCTACAGCAGTTCCGACCCTGGTGCAAGCCCTGCTCAATGATGATGATATGGTCGTTAAAGGCTCTTCTGTGGGTGCTTTAGCCAGAACCGGAGAAGTCGCAGTTCCCGCTCTACTGGATATTCTCTCCAATCCCAACCATCCAGAGAATTATAAGGGATTAGTCGGTTGGGCATTAGCCTTTATTGGTTCGGAAGCCAAAGATTTGGTTTATGAACAAATGGATTCTGAGTCCCCGGAAGTGCGAGCAGCAATGATAGAAGTGATTGTGCAAGTGGCTCAAGAAAATCCCGGAAACTGCGATCGCGAACTTGAGTTATTATTACAATCTTTAAATGATGCTGCCTCTATCGTGCGCTGTGAAGCCGCAACCGCGTTAGGCAATTTGAAATATACCAAAGGCATTCCTCCACTTTTAGAGCTACTCCAGCATTCAGAGGCAGAAAGTCGCAAAAGCGCAGCTCTATCCTTAATGAAAATTGGCGACTTGACCGTGATAGACTCCCTACAAACCGCCTTAACTCAGGAGAGCGAACCCCCTGTAGCGCAAGTGATTAAACTGGCAATCACGAAACTGGAAAATAGCATCCCAGAAGACGATGATTGGGACGAAGAGTAATGAGTAATGGGTACACCACTTTTCCCGAATACCATGTCTCTTTCAGGTTACCATTCATCAATCTTGGATAGACAAGGGGCTAAGAGTAATTTGCCCCTCAACAAAAGAGTTTAGTCGGTTTCATGGATGATCGCCTCTTGCCTCTGAGTCCATGCTTAAAACAATAGGTTGAGAACCCCATTCCAGCCTAAGAATATAGCCATACCTAGACCAATGGTGAACAAGAGATTCTGAGTCGTTGTGGCAATCAGAACAGCGCTGATCGCCCCGACTAAGCGAGCATTCATCCAACTCATATCTAGCCCACCATCACTCATTAACACTTCTGGCACCACAATCGCCGTCAACACCACAGGCGGGACGTAGCGCAAGGCATTCAATAATGAGGGGGACAGGGTGATATGGTGACTCGCCCCAAAGATGACATAGCGAATCGAGAACGTGGCGATCGCCATTCCCGCAATCATAAGTTCTTCATGGATCATAGCTGTTCACTCCCACAGAATTACAGTTCGATTGAATTTCATAGATTCGGTCTGGGTTTGAGAACCCGTTCGCTGAGGACACCAGCAGTAATTCCAGCGATCGCCGCTACGATCAGCCCCAGTTTGTGAGGTAAAGGATAGGCAAGCAGAGCAACCATCCCAGAAACGAGGGTGGCGATCGCCATGGGCTTTGTTTTGACATAGGGCACAATCATGCCGATGAAAGTAACAGACATGGCAAAATCAAGTCCCCAATTCGCAGCATTGGGTAGAGTCTGACCGATCGTAATGCCAAGCAGCGTGGACAATTGCCAACTGACATACATCGTCACTGATGCTCCCAAAAAGTACCAGTGCTTCATCGAAGCACCATCAACTTGTTCGTAACGTCGAATGGCAATGGCAAATGACTCATCTGTGAGAAAAAATCCCAGAATCGCCTGCCAGCGTTGGGGCAGGGATTGGACGTAGGGAAGGAGGCTAACCGCGTACAGCAAATGGCGAAGATTGACGATAAAGGTAGTCAACACAATCAGCAGCCAGCCTGTTCCTGCCGCCATTAGACCCACAGCAATGAACTGAGACGATCCCGCAAATACAAAGGCTGACATTGCCAACGCGCCACTAATGGATAAGCCATTGCTGGTCGCCAACGTACCAAAGATAATGCCAAAGGGAATCGCCCCGATAATCAGCGGCAAGATATCCCGCGCGCCAGTCCAGAATTCAGCCTGGGGAGATAGAATCCGCCTCTTTGAATGAGAACCTTCTTGAAGTTGGATCATTGAGGATAGCCAGTAGACTTGATGATGGCTAGCCTATCAGGATTAATTCTGGTTAATCTTGTACGTTTTTGCAGCCTCGGACATACTGTCCTGGAGTGAGTCCAACTATTTTCTTGAAGTGGCGGTGAAGATGGCTTTGATCGGTAAAGCCCGTTTCCAACGCAGTATTGATAATGGACCAACCTGCTGCGAGTAACCGTTTAGCTTGGTAAACGCGCACTTGGTTGAGATAGGTGTGGGGTGGCAAGCCGACCTGTTTGCGGAAGGTGCGCAAGAGTCGCAATGGAGTTAGATCCACCAAGTTAGCCAGTTCTTCGAGGGAAATATTGGTATGGTAGTTGGCATTTAAATACTCGCGTACCCGTTCAACGGTTGAATGTTCTTGACCGATGGGTTTGACCCAGGAGCGATCGCTTGCATGGGCATTAATCAGTTGCGCCATGCCCCACAGAAAGCGGGATTCCCGTTCTAAGGGGGATGGCATAGCTTCGAGACTGCGATGAAGTTGGAGAAGTAAGCGATTGAGGCGTTTATCGTAAATGAGGGGTGAGGGAAAATAGGGAATTCCCTTGGGGCGTTCGGCCAATTCGGTGGCAGCTTGCTGGAGCCAATCAGCGGCGGGCAAGAGCGTGCGATAAGTCCACCCTGTTTCCAAGACTGCCCCTCCTGTATGAATCGCCCCCGGTTGGGTCACTACCACGCTCCCGGGTGGAGCGATGTAGGTCTCGCCTTCGTATTCAAACTCCATTGCCCCAGATTCCACAATGGCGATGCCAAAGCCTTCGTGGGCATGGCGCGAGAAGGAATAGGTAATGTAGGTGGCGTGCAGCATTTCCAGATCGTTGAGAACTGGATCGCGCCAAAATTTGACCTGTTCGGTTGTGGATATCTGATGCGCCATATCGGATAAGCCTCTGGTTCATAACCCTGAGAGGGAATATTTTCTAGTCTAATGGATGAGTTGCGATCGCTGTCTTGGATGTTTTTGCAGGCAGTACGGGTTTCTTCTGCTGCTTAGTTTTCCGGCGATCGCCCCATCTCTTGACTCCCTGTCAAGAAGTCGTTACTCCAGCAAGAATGAATTCAACTGCCGTTTCAGTTTGCTGTTTAACCATTTCAGTACTGAGGAGTGCTTTCTTGGTATTGAGATACTTCAAGTTTTCATAGGCATCAAAGTAGAAAGAACAAACCCCTAAGATATTAATGGCGGTCAGAAATGGATCGACCGGTCGAAATTTCCCTTCAGCAATTCCTCGCTCCAAGATCTGAACAATGGATTGAAACCCAGCTTCCCAACCGGTCTGTTCACCGTAGCGTCCTTGATTCTGAATAGCTTCTTGAAACCAGAGCATTCCATGCCAACGATGACTCACTTCAAACTCGATATAGTTGCGCACAACCGTTTCTAATGCCCGTTCAGGAGATAATCTCTCCACATCAATGGATTGAAAGGCCTGGTTAATTTCATCAACCAGTTCCTGCAAGACGGATTGATACAAGGTTTCTTTGTTTTTAAAGTAGTAGCAGAGCATTGCTTTAGTCACTCCGCTACGAGTGGCGATCGCTTCTGTCCTTGCGCCAGATAAACCATACTGTGCAAATTCTTCAATCGCGGCGGCCAGAATATTAGCTTTTGTCACTTCTGGATTACGCCTTTGTTTCTCTTTCTTGGCAGTAGAGTCAGATGGCTTGGACACGATCTAGAGCATTTTCCTAAACAGACTACTCTATCTAGCCTAAACCTTATTTTCCCTCAGAAGCACTTGACAGGCTAACTAAATGAGTGTTTAACTAACTGAACATGAAAGAAGTCCAACAATACCGTAATAGTTGCTAAATTCAAGGTTTGAATGATTTAGTCTGAAACGCGATCGCTTATTGTTTTTTTGTGAATTCTGATTTCAATAAAGCCTAAATCTGGAGATAACATCATGAGCTTCGATCTCGGTACAGCAACAAATAAAGGTACGGCGATGATGAAGTTTGCTCATCAATTCCAACCCGATATTCTTCTCAAAGATGAGTATATTGGTTGGTTCTTTGATGAATCCATAGCCCAATCCCTCAAAGACGATCCTTTAAATCTGGGTGGAGAACCGACCGATGATGTTCAAAGATTTGTGTAATGGGCATATTGGTTCATTATTTTAAGAGAAAAATATGGAGATCGAGTCATCGCAGATGCGATTAATTCCGGTTGCAGGCAACTTCTTCTACTGGAATCGGGCTACGATACCCGATTCTTTCGTATTGCTTCTATACAAGAGAAAGACGTTACCACCCACATTCCGCACGACAAACCAATCTCCGCATCTCCCGCTCAATCATCATAGAGTTCCCTCCTGGGTTGATAAAAAATCAAATGATTCATCCCCTCACCCAGACTCGGAGGCGTACCCCAAAGCTGGCGGTACATGGTTAAGATTACCTCTTCAGGAACTTGGCGATCGCGCGATCGATTTCTCGCCAAACACTCCTGTAACCTAGTTCTAATCCAAATCCCGGTAATCGAAGAAAACCCTAACTGACGGCCAAGCTGAATCACGTCGTGGCGGTTGGCTCGTTTCGCATTTGTTGCATCATAAATTGTTGGTGCCCCTTCGAGCAGAGCTGACTGAAACTGTAACCTGACTTGATTCCAGATTAATCTCCAATCCCCTTGAACTGCGGCATTTCCAAACAATTGCCGCCGAATAGCATCAGTAGAAACCAGTCGATAGGTCGGCCAAGCCGCCATCAACTGGTGAGCTAGGGTAGACTTCCCGCTACCTGGAAGACCAATTAATAGAATCAGTCGGCAGGAGTCAGTCATCATCCTTGATTAAAAGAGGATCTCCATTACCCTAAATCTTGAGTAGACTAAATCACTGTACCATCGGGAATAGTGGCATTTTTAATAATCACCACGACTCCACCACGAATTAAAAAGCCTAGCTTTTCAGTCTCTTTATTGTTTCCTTCTTCCACCTGGTCTTTATTAATAATTTTGACATTGCGACCAATGCGAGCATTCTTATCAATAATTGCCCCTCGGATCGTGCTTCCTTCGCCAATACCTACCGGAACCTTTCCTTTCTGAATCCCAGATTGGCGTTCAGCAAACGGTTCGTAGAAGTCTGAACCCATCAGCATGGAATCTTCGACCACACAATCGGCTTCTACGCGCGATCGCACACCCAAAACCGAATGATGGATAGTACAATTCTTGAGAATACAGCCCTCTGCCACAATCGATTGAGTCACCTTCGCATCCAATAGCTTAGAAGGAGGTAAGAACCGTGAACGACTATAAATCGGGGCGGTTTCATCATAGAAACTAAACGGTGGAGTCGGTTGTTCCGTTAGCGCCAGGTTCGCTTCATAAAACGCCTTAATCGTTCCGATATCTTCCCAATAATCATTGAACAGGTAGGCCTGCACTCTGTAATCCTGAGCCGCAGCAAAAGGTAGAACTTCCTTACCAAAGTCTTTTTGCGTCGGATTTTCCGTGAGCAGTTTGCCCATCAAATCTTTTTTGAAGACATAAATGCCCATGGAGGCAATATAGGGCTTTTGTTTCGCTTCTTCTGGAGAAAGACCCAAAATGGTCGTATCCACCGCCATTTTTTTCAGATCATCTCCCTTGGGTTTCTCACTGAAATCAATGATTCGTCCCGTCTCATCGATTTTCATTAACCCAAAATCAGAGGCACGTTCCTCATCAATGGGAACTACCGACAGGGTAATATCCGCCTGGCTTTCCCGGTGGTAGTTGATGAAATCCCGATAATCCATACGGTACAGATGATCTCCCGATAGGATCAAATATTCATCAATATCCCATTCTTGCATTAACCATAGATATTTACGCACCGCATCGGCTGTCCCTTCAAACCAACTGTCAGTGTCATTCGCCGTCTGTTGAGCCGCCAGAATTTCTACAAAGCCTTCCGAGAAGCTAGAAAAGCTATAGGCGCGAGTCACATGGCGGTTTAGGGAAGCGGAGTTGAATTGAGTCAGAACATAGATTTTGAAAATCTCGGAGTTGATACAGTTACTGACGGGAATATCAATCAACCGGTATTTACCAGCTAAAGGTACGGCTGGTTTAGCCCGTAGTTTGGTCAAAGGGTACAGTCTGGTTCCTGCCCCTCCTCCGAGAATAATCCCTAAGACATTTTTCACGAAAAAAACCCTCTTATATCAAAAACCAATAACTTTCCTAGTCCAGTGTCTGACTGAACCGGGCAGTTGGCAAGGGGGATCGCCCAGGAGCTTGGGTTAAGGAACGGTTATGTGAGTAGGGGGAGGATGGGGAGATGGGGAATTGAAGAACTCTGAATTATTGCGATTCCCTTAATTTTTAAGGGTTAATTTTTTAAGGGGGGTTTGGGGTAAGATGAGGGCGATCGCGACTAATAAGGCCGTAACTAGATTTAAGTCTTGGGCCTGAAGTCCCATAAAATTGGCATTCAGGGCAATAGCGATGGCTAAACGATACGCCAGTGCACCTAAAATGACGCTTAATGTACCTTGAAAGATGGTTTTTCCAGGGATAAAGGTTTCGCCAATAATCACGGCGGCTAATCCAAGGACAATGGTTCCTACTCCCAGGGTGACATCGGCAAATCCATAAATTTGGGCAAAGAGTGCCCCCGCCAGGGCAACCAGGGCATTGCTTAAGGCCATACCCACAATAATCATCATTCCGGGATCGACCCCTTGAGCGCGAGCCATGGTTGAGTTGGCACCAGTTGCCCGCAATGCCAAGCCCCATTGGGTTGCTAAGAGGGCATCTAGGCCAACTTTGAGCAAAATGACAATGATGACCAAAATGATGGGAATGACCACTTGACGGGGCACAGAGAGGCTATTCAGGGGACTAAAGAGGGTGGTTTCTCCCAAAAGGGGAACATTGGGGCGACCCATGATCCGCAGATTGAGGGAATAGAGGGCGATCATGGTGAGAATGCTAGAGAGCAGATTGAGGATCTTGAATTGTACGGTTAGCCAGGCAGTGCAAGCTCCTGAAAGTGCCCCAGCAGCGATCGCCACTGCTGTGGCAATGATAGGATGCATTCCATTGACGATTAAGGTGGCAGCTACAGCACCTCCAAGGGGAAAACTGCCATCGACGGTTAAATCGGGAAAGTCAAGGACACGAAAGGATAGATACACGCCTAAACCGACGAGACTATAGAGTAAACCCAGTTCAATGGCTCCTAAGAGGGCAGTCATAAGCAACAATTAAAATTACAGAGCTTCGTGCAAGGGGGAATAGGCAATAGACAATCCGCTCCATTCCCCTAATCTACTACCGTATCGGCCTGATCGAGGACTGACGTGGGAAGGGTTACACCCATGGCTTCGGCAGCTTTGGGGTTAACATACAGTTTTAGGGTATCGACGGATTCTACAGAGATATTACCAGGGGATTCTCCTTCTAAGATACGGATGACTTGTTTGCCGGTTTGTCGGCCAACATCATAATAATCAAATCCTAAGCTGGCGATCGTCCCCCGCTCTACCGAATCAGTATCTCCAGAATAAATGCCAATTTTATTATCCATCCCCACTTGAATCACTGATTCTAGAGCTGAAACCACCGTATTATCCGTGGGCACATAAATTACATCGGCTTTCCCGACCAAATTTTGGGCAGCAGTGACTACACCACTGGAATTGGCAACGGTGGCTTCTTCGACTGATAATCCTTTAATTTGGGCCTGGTCTTTGAGTAAATTGACTAAGGAAACGGCGTTGGCTTCTCCAGCATTATAAATTACACCAATCGTCTTCAGATTAGGATTAATTTCTTGCATTAAGGACACATGGCGATTGATCGGAGATAGGTCGCTCACTCCAGTGACTAGACCCCCCGGTTGATCGAGGTTTTCCACTAATTTGGCTGCGACTGGATCGGTGACCGCACTGAAAATTACGGGAATATCGGTACTGGCAGCAACGGCAGCTTGGGCGGATGGAGTGGCGATCGCCACAATGACATCCGGTTTTTCTGCTACAAACGCAGATGCAATTTGGGCGGCAGTTGCCGGTGAGCCTTGGGCGCTCTCCCACTTCCAGGTTAGGGTTCCTCCAGCCGTATATCCGGCTGCTTTTAACTCATCCTGTATGCCATCACGGGTAGCATCTAGAGCCGGATGTTCTACAATCTGAGTGACTGCCACAAAGGGCATGGTTTCTGCAGCAGGAGGAGCAGAGGAGTCTTGAGGGGTTTGGGGAGTACATCCCCAGTTCAGGGCAACGAACAGCGTTGTACTGAGCAAACTTGAAAAGGAGTTCCACCGTAGAGTCATAGGAGAATAGGGAATTAAGAAATTAAGGAATTAGGGAATAGGGAAAACTTGGTTTTCCCTATTCCCTACTCTAATGGGAAACTGCGGGAATTTGAATCACAAAGGTTGCGCCCTGACCCAATTCAGAAACACAACTGAGTTGTCCTTGATGTTTTTCCACAATAATTTGATAACTAATGGCTAATCCTAAGCCGGTTCCTTTACCCACAGGTTTGGTCGTAAAGAAGGGGTCAAACAACCGTTGACGAACTTTTTCGCCAATTCCTGGTCCATTATCCTTTAGTTTGACGACAGCTTGGTTATTGTCGATCAATTCAGTCGTAATTGTGATTTTGGGTTCAGCTATATTAGACTCTTCCAAGGCATCAATCGCATTACTGAACAAGTTCATAAATACTTGATTGAGTTGTCCTGGATAGCAGAAAATTTGGGGTAATTTACCATAATGTTTGCTTACTTCTACCCCTGGACGATCGCCTTTGGCTTTTAATCGATTTTGGAGAATCATTAAGGTGCTATCAATGCCTTCATGAAGATCAACCTTTTTCATTTCTGCTTCATCCAATCGGGAGAAGTTACGCAGAGATAGGACAATTTCCCGAATCCGCTCTGCTCCCACTTGCATCGAGTCGAGGAGTCGGGGTAAATCTTCACTAATAAATTCTAGATCGATCGCTTCAATTTCTTCTTCTATCTGTTCTGGTGGATCGCGAAAGGTTTCTTGATAGAGTTGTAAGAGTCCGAGAATATCAGCCGTATAATCTCTTGCCGGAACTAAATTACCATAAATAAAGTTGACGGGATTATTAATTTCATGGGCAACACCGGCGACCATTTGACCAAGACTAGAGAGTTTTTCGCTTTGAATCAGTTGGGATTGGGTACGTTGCAGTTGTCTGAGGGTTTCTTCAAGTTCTTTGGCTTTGCGATCGGCGTTTTCCGCCGCTACAGTCGCCTGACGATAGAGTTCAGCTTGGCTAATCGCGATCGCCAACTGATCCGTGACAGTTTGTAATAATTCTACTTCATCCTCTGTCCATCGACGGGGGCCATCAAAATGGGCACAACTGACACATCCTAACTCGCCATAAGCCGTTTTAATCGGTAAAAAAAGGATTGCCCGATATCCTCGACTTTCATAAAGCTGATGAATTCCTGGGTCTTCATGACTGAAGACATCATCCACTTGGAGCATTTCTAGATTAAGCAAATTATTCAACAGCGGATCGTCAGCAGCTACTGGAAAACACCCCAATGCGGTTGGTAAAGTTTCCGTTTTTGCCTCTTTGACCACATTCACATATCCATAGGGAGAAAATTCTGGAGTTTGTAGTGTGTCTTCTCCCTGGGACTGATACCAACTAAATAAACACTGATCCACCTGTAACAAATTCTGAATTTCGACCACCGCTATGTCCAAAATCTGGTCAAGATTCAAAGAATTACGGACTTGAGAAGCCAAACGGTTAATCAACTCCTCCCGTTGGGCCATTTCTCGATAGCGAGTTTCACTTTTACGAATGGCTTCTTCAGAGCGCTTACGCTGAGTAATATTCTGCATTAAAGCCATACCCGCCATAATATATCCGTCATCATTTCTAACAGGTAGGGTCTGAATTAAATAAAAGTTTTCCCCCAAAGAAATTTCAAAGTGTTCCGTTTCTCCCGCTAACGCATTTTGGTAATGATATTCCATCAATTGACTGACCGATTGAGGAAAGATGTCTGCGGGAGTTTCCCCTTCCAATTTGTCTTTAGCTAATCGCAACTTCCCTAATTCTCGGCCTTCTGCCAGGGTAAACCGGAGGTCGAGATCGAATAAGACCACTGCACCATCCGGAAAATTTTGAGCCAAGGTGCGATAGAGTTCCTCGCTTTTGCGTAAGGCCATCTCAGTTTCAAAGCGATAAGTAATATCATTATTAATTTCTAACAGGGCGGCTGGACGGCCCTGTCTATCTCGCTGAAGGGTCCATCGACTGGCAACAGTTACTGGAGTTCCATCGCGCTTGGTTTGTTGTAATTCTCCTTCCCAATACCCTTGTTCTTGCAAAATCTTGTGAATAGTCGGTAAAGGGATACTAAATTCCGTTTGTAAGAGACTATGAATATTCTGATTAATCGCTTGCTGTTTCGTCCAACCATAGAGTTTATGGGCCCCATGATTCCAATATTTAATCGTTCCCTCTAAGCCCAGAATCATAATGGAATCATTGGCTAAATCCAGCATTTGTACATGCTGGCGTAGGGACTGTTCCACTTGTTGACGTTCTTCAACTTCCGCTGCTAGTTCAGCGGTTCTTTGTGCAACTCGATCTTCTAAGGTATCTCGATATTGCTCTAATTTTCCCTCTGATTCTTTGCGACGGGTAATATCACGGGCAACCCAAACCACAGTATCCATATCTAAAGGCGAGACTTTTGCCGCTAACCAAAAAATTTGGTCATTTAGGGTCATCGAGTATTCTACATCAATCGTTTTTTGGGTTTCTAAGGAACGACGAAGATTGGCAAGTAGGCGATGGGCATTTTCATCAGGCATGAGATCGCTGATTTTCATGCCATAGAGTTCAAGCCGGTCTTGAGTAAAGAGGTTGCAGTTGGTTGGGGCAATTTCTAGGATGTGACCTTCTCGATCGAGGACGAGGATCAAATCGGTCATGGCTTTAAACAGGGCCCTTAACTGGGTTTCCTGTTGCAGAAGGCTTAGTTCTGCCTGTTTGCGTTCAGTAACTTCAATAAATAGGCCATCTAGGAGCAGTTCATGGGGAGTAAAGTTATAGGGGAGATCGTCTAAAAATTGTTGTTCTAGCGAGTTTTGAGTATCTGGGGGGGAAGTGGAGCAAGCGAGCCATTTAATTTGACCTGATGTGGTAATAATTCGGCCTTCCCAAGACCAGGCCGATCGGTTTTGAATCGCTGTTGTGATAGAAGATTTGTATTCTGATAAATCATCCGGATGGATTAATTCCTGAAACAGAAGGGGATGTTGCTCAAGGGCATCTGGATCAAGCTCACAGATTTTGGTGCAACCTGGACTAACATAAGTGAATTGGATGGGGTGTTCGGGTTTAAGAAGGAGTTGACAGATAATTCCAGGGACATTAGCTGTAAGTTTGTTAAACCGATTCTCAATTTTCATCCAAGCCGCCTCTGCTCGTTTACGTTTAGTAATATTTTGGGTGAACATGATGAGACCATTAATTTCTCCGGAAGAATTATGCCAGGGTCGAATATCCCATTCGACCCATTGCAGTTTTCCATCTTCTCCGAAAAAATAATGTTCTTCACACCCTTCATAGTTTCCTAATAAGCATTCTGTATGAATGGGTTTCCATTGCTCTGGGCAATGGGGAAAGGTATCGTAGAAGGTGAGGTTGTTTAGGGGGGTATCCCTAAGACCATATTCACTCAGCCAGCGATCACTGGTGAGTAAATAACGCATTTCTTGGTCGAACAAAGCCACAGCGGCAGGGGTTTGTTCAACAAATACTTTGAATAACTCTAGAGTAGGATTTGAACTGTCCATTCGCGAGCAGCGACACATCAGGTTATCCAGAGCTTAACTGAAAAACCCCGTGGTTGAAAATAGCTGATGTTCAGGAAATCTCTGGGATGGATTTTAAACTGGGGCTTTAAGGCAACATGAATTAGGGTTACTATAGTGCATTCTATCTCAGGATAGTTGATAGTGAATAGTTGAGAGTTGGCAGGCTTGCAATCTTATTGATCGACTATCCCTCAATTAAGAGTCTTTCTAGGGTAGGGGTAAAGCTGGGATAGGAAATGGCGGCTGCTTGGGCGCGATGAATGGTGGTTTTCCCTTGGGCATTGAGGGCGGCGATCGCCAAACTCATGGCGATCCGATGGTCGGTATGGCTGTCAACTTCAGCCCCTTTGAGGGGAGTAGAGCCAATAATTTCTAAGCCGTCGGGGTGTTCGGTGATGTTGGCTCCCATACGGCTTAGTTCGGAGGCCATAACGGCCAGGCGATCGCTTTCTTTAACCCGTAATTCTGCCGCGTCTTTAATCACGGTTTTGCCTTCCGCAAAGGCAGCAGCAACCGCTAAGATGGGAATTTCGTCAATTAAGCGGGGAATTAAGTCACCGCCAAATTCGCATCCGTGCAGACGGCTCGATTTGACTCGTAAATCGGCTACGGGTTCACCCGTCACTATTCTTTGATTCAGAAATTCAATATCGGCTCCCATTTGCTCTAAGACTTCTAATACTCCAGTGCGGGTAGGATTGATACCAACATTTTCAATGATCAGGTCGCTATCGGGAATGATGGCTCCTGCAACTAACCAAAAGGCTGCCGAACTAATATCTCCAGGAACAATAATCGATTGACCGGATAATTGAGCTGGCCCTACAACAGTAACCGAATGGGTTTGGGGGTCTCTTTTTACCGTTGCGCCAAAAGCGGCTAACATCCGTTCGCTATGGTCTCTAGATAGCGCCGGTTCGGTGACCGTGGTTTCTCCTTCTGCCATCAGTCCTGCCAGGAGAATACAGGATTTGACCTGGGCTGAGGCAATAGGGGAATGGTAATGAATGGGTTGGAGTTGGGTGCCTTGTACAGCTAGAGGAGCAAGGGTGTGGTTTTTACGTCCCCAAATTTGAGCGCCCATTTGTTTTAGGGGGTTAATCACTCTGGACATGGGACGCGATCGCAAGGAATGATCTCCCGTTACACTAAACAAGCGGTCTTTATGGGAGGCTAAAATTCCCAACATCAGGCGCATTGTGGTTCCAGAGTTGCCACAATCTAAAATATCAGTTGGCTCCTGTAGTGCTCCGAGTCCTAAACCGTTAACTTTAACTTCTTCGGAGTTAAGTTTTGTAATATTTACGCCCATGGCTCGGAAACAGGCGGCGGTACTCTGGGGGTCTTCTCCAATGAGCAATCCGGCGATCGTTGTTTCTCCTTGGGCTAAACTCCCTAACATCAGCGATCGATGGGAAATCGATTTATCTCCAGGCACTTGAATCTTGCCCTGTAGCGCTACCCCAGTTTTTGGGGGTTGAATGATCAAATCTTCATTAGGGCCAATTAAATTTAGGGTAACAATCGGGGCGGTCATGGAGATAAACTAAAAATAAGTGAAAATTAAGACTCTGTAGCGCAATCATACCCTAAGGTGTTACAGGCTGGTAGGGGTTCACTTCTGAATCTGTCAATTGTTGTTCTCTCTTCATGTGATATGCTCAAAAACCACCGCAAACCTGTTAGTCTGTCTTTTTCCTCGACGGATCTTCCTATTTATTCGTTTGTGGAAACTGCCGCTACGTTATACCGTAAAGACCGAGACCGCTTTCATCTGTTACTCAATGAACCCGGACTCTACGACCGTAACCCAGAGATTGATCCAACCATTCCCTTAGCCGGGCCACCGCGATTATTATGGTTAGAGATTTCTGCTCATCGGGTAGTGATGACAATGCAGGGAAATGGCAAATTGAGTTATCGCCATTTCTGGGAACAGGGCATGTATGGATTATCTCGATATTGGCTCTCCGGAGAGTCTGCCCATGAGGTAGGACAGATGCGCTTACGCAATTTTACTCACAGTTTGATTTTAACGGGGGATTCCCAACCTGAACACTTGAGAATTGAGTATGAACTGTGGTGCGAGCGCCTCAATTTAGGTCAATATGTCTTATCCTTGGATATTCATCATTGAAAGGCAATAGGCAATGGGTAAGGGGTCAGAAAATTCTCCAGAAGAGGTGAATTGTCGGTATGTTTGGCTTTGTCAACATGAATCTTGTACTAGGCAAGGATCGGCTGAGGTTTTAGCTGCTTTTGAAGGGTATGCGAGTGAAACCGTTAAAGTAGAAGCTGTTGGGTGTCAAGGACAATGTAATCTGGCTCCAACGGTGCGGGTTTTACCAGATGAAACTTGGTATTGTCGGGTAAAACCGGAAGATGTATCTGAGATTGTTGAATCCCATCTTCAGGGAGGGGAACCGGTACAGAGACTTCTGCATCCTCGTATCCATTGGCAATATCAATATTA
Source organism: Roseofilum sp. Guam (assembly GCF_017746735.1). Classification (NCBI taxonomy): domain Bacteria; kingdom Bacillati; phylum Cyanobacteriota; class Cyanophyceae; order Desertifilales; family Desertifilaceae; genus Roseofilum; species Roseofilum sp. Guam. The sequence continues at coordinate 21,729 of NZ_JAGHZN010000009.1, forward strand.
CAGTGAATAACGATGAGTGGATTGCACTATGAATCGAGAGGAATTACATCAACGATATCATCAGGGTGAACGAGATTTTGGTGGATTAGATTTGCAAGAAATCGATCTCCATTCCTTAAATTTGAGTGGAGTTAACTTGAGTGGGAGTGATTTACGAGGGCAAATTTGCAGATTTATTATTTTACCTATTGTGAAGTAATTGAAATATTTGAACAAATACAAGACAAAAAAATATTGGTTAATTCAATATTTTTTTGAACTTTAAATCAAATTCTTCAAAAGAGATAGTTCCATTATTTTCATAATACTCAAAATCATCCAAAAAGTCTGCTAGTTCTCCTGATTCAATAGCTGAATAGTTTAATCCCACCACCAAACCAGGACAAACACCTAAAACTCTTGCTAAGGCTTCATGTCGAGTAGTAGGAGAATCATAGTTTTCTACTTGAAGTAGAGCATCATAGCGAGACCCATCAAAACTGTCTAATCGTTTACAGTTATTTCCATCTGGCTTTGTTAAAATAGTGTTAACTTCACTAATAAGTTTCTCTTTTTCAAAAGCTTTACATGATTTTTTCGCATCTCCTCCTTTAATCTGATTCCCGAATTCATGCAAAAGCATACCTTGACCTATTTGCCAACGATTTCCTCCACAAGTTGTATACTCATCGAGTATTAATCCTTTTTGATAAAGAGAATACCAAAAGCAGCTACCGTCATAAACAAAGACACCAAGAGCCGAACATGAAAAAAACTTTGAAAGGTGAAATGCAAAAAACACTAATGGTGCTAACGAACTATAGTGGTATTGCTTAAATATCTTTTTCCAATTTGTATCTAGGTTTCTAAACTTTAAATTTTGTTTTCGACCTAAATCATTTTCAAAATATGAAGCGTACAGAATTGTCACTCTATCGAAAGTTGGAGAGACATAAGCTTCTTCACTAATTTCAGACAAATAGTTGACTAATTCTTGTTGAGATATTCCATATAGAGTTAGATTACCGTATTGAATTCCCATATCCCTCTTGTATCAAACCTCGAACATTGAGAAATTCTGCTTAAATAGAGGAAACCTAAAATCCATCAAACATTAACGGGATAAATCCCGGTTGCTCTTCAATTCTAGAGATCCAGTTTTGAATCGCTCCAAAACCACTTAAATCATAACCTCCTTCAGGCGCAACATGGGTATAGGCAAACAAGGCAATATCAGCCAAGGTATACCGATTTTCGACAAAAAAATCATTAACCCTTAAATGATTTTCCATCACTTCTAACGCCGCATATCCTCCCTGGCGTTTTTGCTCGATGGCTTCCTGATACTCTTGTTCTTTTCCTAAAATTGAAATCCAATAGCGAGGTGTAGCAATATAAGGTTCATGGCTGTACTGTTCAAAAAACATCCACTGCAACACCTGTGCTTGCTCCCATGAACTATCAGGATATAGATTCGTTCCTTGACTAAGATAGATCAAAATTGCATTGGATTCAAACAAAAAAAATCTGGCTCAACTTCAATCACTGGTATGCGTCCATTCGGATTTTTTAGCAAAAACTCAACCCTGCGACTTTCACCTTTAAGAATATTCACTTCAATGCGCTCAAATTCTCGTCCTAACTGAGTGAGACACAGACGGACTTTGTAGCCATTGCCGGAGGGCAAAAAATCATAAAGTTTGATCATTTTTATTTAAACTAACGTAATCACAGTTAATTCTGGAGGACAAAATAACCGACCAGGGGGATAAGTCCCCAATCCTCGATTCACATAAAGGCGATTGTGATTAACTTGGTACAATCCAGCCGACCATTCCCAATGCTTAACGACGCGATCGCACTTTCGTTGCAGTAAAGGGATATACTCCCGTAACCACTTAGGTGTTACCCTAATCACTCGATCTTGATAAGCGATTAATGGCCCCAATTGAGGTAACACAATTTGCCCCCCATGGGTATGACCGGATAACTGTAAATCCACACGCCATTGTTGCAAGACTTCCGCACTATCCGGTTGATGAGACAGCACAATGCGCGGTAATTTTGGCTCGAGATGGTCTAACACTGAAGCTGGATTGAATTCGGGCGACCAAAAATCTGGCAATCCCACCAAGGCTAATCCTTTTCCGAGAGGATAAATGACCTGATTCCACAAAACCTGAATCCCAATTTTAGTTAAAGCTTCAGTAACGATAAATTGAGTGGTCGGATAATAAAGATCGTGATTTCCCAAAACGGCATAAATCCCTCGCCGAGACTCTAGCCATTTCAAGCGTTTGACTAAAGCATGAATGGGATCGGGTTTATGGATGACAAAATCCCCTGTCAAGACCACCAGATCGGGATTGATGCGATTGCTAGTGCGAATCGCTTCGGTTAACAGTTCCTCAGAAAGTTCCACTCCATCATAATGAAAATCAGATAATTGGGTAATTTTGAGTCCTTGTAACTGTGGGGGCAAGTCCTTGACAGTAACTGTTAGAGTCTCAACGGTTAACGGCCCAGACAAAAATCTGTGCATAAGCGTTATCAACAATGTCGTGACTCTTTTAGCATAGCTTACAGGGATTTGGACTACAGCGTTTTGCCATCCGATCCGGAAATAGGTCTATCACTTAAAAATTCAGTTAAAATTCAAACAAATTTTTAAGCCCAATAAACACTGAGTGATCTGGATTTAAAATATACAATAATTTAAAGGTGTTGTGAACAGTGGAGTCAAAACTAGTATGGCTAAAGTAGCGATCTTTGGTGGTGGAGTTGCTGGAATGAGTGCTGCTCAGGAATTAATTGAGCGGGGATTTGAGGTTGAAGTCTACGAACTTAGAGAGATTCCGGGAGGGAAAGCCCGGAGCATCAACGTTCCCCATAGTGCTGCTCCCAGGAAAAAACCCCTGCCGGGGGAGCATGGATTTCGTTTCTTTCCGGGCTTTTATAGAAATGTGACTGATACGATGAAGCGCATTCCTTATAAGAATAATCCCAGAGGTGTTTTTGACAACTTAGTATCTGTCCCGTATCTCGCTCTTGCACAGTTAAATCAGAACTTGACTATCTTGCCTGCGAGCTTCCCTCATTCCTGTGGGGATTTGATCAAGGATATCGAGCTAATTATTGAAGCGATCGTGACCGATCAAATACCGCCTGTCGATATTAAATTTTTCGCCGCTCGCACTTGGCAGTTGATGACCTCTTGCCAAGAAAGGTTTATTGGAGAATACGACAAAATCAGTTGGTGGAACTACATTGATGCGGAGAACAGGTGCAAAGCCTATCAAAACCTGTTGGCACAGGGTTTAACTATGAGCTTAGTAGCCTCTCGCCCCCAACTAGCCAATACAAAAACAATAGGAGAAATTTTTATTCAATTGCTTTTTGATATGACTCGTACGACTAGTACAGATCGGGTTCTCAATGGTCCGACCAACGATGTATGGATCGACCCTTGGCTCGAGTATTTGTGCTCCAAAGGGACGAACTACCATCTTCGCCATCGCCTACGCCGCATTGAAGTTACCAAGGACAAACGGGGGAAGAGGAAAATCACGGGGGCGATTGTGACGGATTTGGAAACTCAAATCGACAAGCGTATTACAGCCGACTACTATCTCGCCGCAGTCCCGGTCGATATGATGGCTGGCTTGCTCTCGGAGGAAATCCTAGAGGGAGATCGCACTCTGGCAACGATTAAATCCCTAGGAACGAGTACAGCTTGGATGAACGGCATTCAATTCTATCTGGATCGAGATGTTGTTGACCTAAAGGGACACATTCTATATGTAGATACGCCTTGGTCTTTGACTTCCATTTCCCAACAAGCAGTTTGGAAGAAAGAGGAATTTCCCATGGAAGGATTTGGGGACGGCAACGTGAGGGGGATTATCTCTGCGATCGCCTCCGACTGGGGATACTTCATCAATCCCAACACCAATGAAATCGGAGTGGAATCTGCTTCTTGCAGCCTTTACCTCGGGGACAACAACAAGCCCGCCCAAGTTGCTTATCGAGACCAAATCAAAACCGAAATTTGGGAAGAAATGAAACACTCTCTTAAGAAAGACGGCAAACCCATTCTTAAGGATGAATACCTGCTCTCTTGGTTTCTCGACCCCGATATTACCAATACTTCTGACTGGGTTGATAATCCAGAAAAATTAGAAGAAGTATTAAATCTCTATCTTCCGGATTCTTTTAAAGCACTCTTTTTGTGGATTCATCAGCATGAGCGCGATTCCGTCACTCTTGAAGAAATTGCCAATCATCTCGAGATCGACCAATATGGAGCGCGCTTGGAAGTGAATGCGTTAGTTGCCAAAGGTTTTGTCGGACCCATTCCTCGACCCAAGGACTGTCCGGGAGCTAGTCCGACCTCCTGTACTCCTCCGCAACCCGGCAACGAAACCCTGTGCTATTACAGCCGCCTGCGCCATGATTCCTCCGCCAACATCAACAGCGAACCCCTCATGGTCAATGTGATCGATAATTGGAGTCTGCGTCCCTTGTCTTACAGCCAAATCCCCAACCTATTCCTCGCTTCGGACTATGTGCGAACGAATGTCGATCTGGCAACGATGGAAGGCGCAAACGAAGCCGCTCGCTACGCCGTCAACTCTATTATCGATGCTTCAGAGGCAAAAGTCCCCTACTGTAAAGTATGGAATCTCCGTCAACCTATCATTTATTCATTGCATCGCTGGTCAGATTGCCAACGCTACCAACAGGGCCTGCCGTGGAGTGGGAAACTCCCTTGGTATCTCAAGCCTTTGTTTCCCTTGGTTTTATTTTTGGGAATTCTAGAGATTTTGCTTTTGCAGTTATGGAGGTGGCTCCAACAATTGTGTCCTTGGTTGCGTTAGTGGATTATATACTCCGAGCTTGATTAAAAAAGCTTGGAGTATAACCGGTTTATATGGGGTGTTGCGGTGGGATTGGATTTACCATTATAGATACATTAGAGCAGAATCGGATCTTTCCTGCCGCACGATCGTGACTTGCTTTATCTATCTATTATTCCTCTGATTTTTTATATCCTTCCATCTTGAATCATGCTCAAGCTGTCGCAGTATCAAATCTTGGCTACACTGTCGGAAAATGTGAATACAATTGTCTATCGGGCAGTCACGCAAACCGATGGTACTCCAGTGATTCTCAAAACCATCCGGAAAAATCATCCTTCTACGGTGGATATTGCCAGACTCAAGCACGAGTACGATATCGCTCGACACCTGGATATTTCGGGAATCGTCGCTCCCCTTACTTTAGATGAATTTCAGGAAAAACCAATTTTAGTATGGGAAGATTTTGGTGGGCGAGATCTCGCTTATTGGTCGCACGAGAAACCGCTATCTGTCGAATGGGTTCTCTGGGTCGGACGGCAACTGGCAGAAACTTTGGGACATCTCCATCAAAAACGAGTGATTCATAAGGATATTAAACCCGAAAATATTATCTTTAACCCAGAAACCCAACAGTTAAAACTGACCGATTTCTCCATTGCCTCGCGCTTGTCTAAGGAAGCGGCGACTATAAGCAATTCCAATCTTCTCGAAGGAACCCTCACCCATATCTCTCCCGAACAAACAGGTCGGATGAACCGGGCGATCGATTATCGCACCGATTTTTATTCCTTGGGGATTACCCTTTACGAACTGCTTGCGGGAGAGCTTCCCTTCAAATCCAACGATCCGATGGAACTGATACATTGCCATCTCGCCAAAACTCCCCAGCCCCTTGATAGTGTAAATCCTCAAATTCCCGAAATCCTTTCGGGCGCGATCGCAAAACTCATGGCCAAAACTGCTGAAGATCGCTATCAGAGTGCCTATGGCATCAAAGCGGATTTGGAAATCTGCTGGCAGCAATGGCGGGAAAGTCAAACCGTGCGCCCCTTTATACTAGCTCAACAAGACCGACGAGGAACCTTCTCGATCCCGCAAAAGCTCTACGGTCGGGAATCAGAAGTGCGGCAATTGCTGGCGGCCTTCGATCGCACCAGCCAAGGCACAACAGAAATGATGCTGGTAGCAGGCTATTCGGGAATCGGTAAATCGGTTCTGGTCAATGAAGTTCATAAGCCTATCGTGCGACAGCGAGGCTATTTCGTCAGCGGCAAGTTTGACCAGTTACAGCGCCATAAGCCCTATTCTTCATTGATTCAAGCCTTTCGAGAATTGGTGCGCCAACTGCTTGCAGAAACGGAGCAACAAGTTACAACTTGGCGCGAAAAACTCACAGCAGCCCTCGGGAAAAATGGTCAAGCGATCGTGGATGTGATTCCGGAAGTCGAATCGATCATCGGTCCCCAACCGGCTCTGTCAGTCTTGTCTACCTCCGAAGCCCAGAACCGCTTTAATCTTGTTTTTCGGGCGTTTATTGACGTATTTACTCGCCAAGAGCATCCCCTCGTTATGTTTTTGGATGACTTGCAATGGGCGGATGCCGCATCGCTGCAACTCATTCAACTGCTCGTTACGAATCCTGACGGACAATATTTGCTCGTATTGGGTGCTTATCGGGACAACGAGGTGAGTCCCACCCATCCTTTAATACGAACCCTCAGTGAGATTCAGGAGATGGGAACAAACTTAGAGACCATCCTTCTCAAACCACTAGACTCAACCCACATTACCGAGCTAGTCAGCGATACAATCGAGATGGAGCAAACGGAGATTGAATCACTCACCCAATTACTCGTCTGGAAAACCCGAGGCAATCCATTTTTCTTAACACAGCTCTTTAAATATCTCTATGTTGAAGAAGTCATTAAATTCAATCTAAAAACGGGCGAGTGGCAATGGAATGCAGAAAATTTACTCGATATTGAAATCACTGAAAATGTTGTGGATTTGATGGTAGGGGAAATCGAAAAATTACCCCTTGCCACGCAAAATATCTTGCAATTAGCCGCCTGTGTGGGCAATCGGTTCGATTTGAGAATCTTGGCAATTGTCAATGAAAAGTCAGCTAAGATGGTTGCTGCCGATTTATGGGAGGCCCTTCAGTCTGGATTAGTCGTTCCTTTGAGCGATGCCTATAAAATTCCGCAAGTCGTCAAGGACTGCGAAACTTTGCAAATTGACTACAAGTTTTTGCACGATCGCGTTCAACAGGCGGCCTATTCTCTGATTCCCGAGGCAGAAAAGCAACAGGTTCATCTCAAGGTGGGTCGCTTACTTTGGCAGAGCATTCCACCAGAACAGTTAGACGAGCGTATCTTTGATATCGTTAACCCACTTAATATCGGGGCTGCTCTCATAGTCAAACCCGCCGAGCGGCTGGATTTAGCACGACTGAACTTGCAGGCTGGGTGCAAGGCCAAGGCTTCTAATGCCTACCACTCGGCGTTAGAATATCTGACGACAGGTCGGACTCTTTTACCAGAAGGGGCATGGCAAAGCGAATACGATCTGACCTTGCAACTTTATACTGAAGCCGTTGAAGTCGAATATCTGCTCGCTCGGCTTGACAGCGCTCAGAGCCTTTCAGAAGTTGCTCTCGATCAGGCGCGAACCCTACTGGATAAAGTCAAAATTTACGAGCTAAAAATCCAGTTTTTCATTGCCCAAAACCAAATGTTGGAGGCGATCGAGACAACACTCCCCGTGTTGGAATTGCTAGGGTATCCGCTAGAAACCGATGCGGCACAGTTGCAATTGGTGCGTTCTCTGCCGCAGTTGGATGAATTGGCAGATTATCCGGAAATGTGCGATCCCAAGCTACTGTCCGTCCTCAAAATCCTTACCCTCATTAGTGGCCCCGTCTACCAAGCCCGTCCGGATCTGCTGCCCTATGTGATTTACAACATCAAGAACCTCTGTTTGGAATTCGGTCACTCTTCTCTAGCAGCCTATGCTTATGGAGTAATCTTGATCCCATTTGATGTTGATTTGACCTATCAATCAGGACAAATTTCATTGCGGATTCTGGAGCAATATCCCTCCGATGCACTCAAGTGCAAGGTGCATATGCTCTTTAATTGCTTTACGGGTCATTGGAAAGAACCCCATCAGCACGGGATTAAAGCTCTAGAGGAAACCGTATACATGGGTCTTGAAACTGGCGATGTAGTTTATGCAGCCTATTCTGCAATGTTTTCGTGCGGCTACATGATGCTGACGGGGATGACACTAACGGATGTAGAAAGGGCACAACAGACTTATGTAGACCTACTCGCAAAAACAAAGCAGGATCATGCTTGGTATCCAGCGAAAACTTGGCGACAATTGACCCAAAATTTACGGGGCGAAGCACCGAATGTGCAAATCCTTGAGGGTGAATATCTCAGCCACGAGGAGGTAACATACATCGAAGCCTCACAAAATTTGATGTTGCTGTTTTTTGTATATTGTGCCGAGGTGATGTTGGCTTACCTGATGAAAGATTGGCAAACTGCTAAGACCAAGATCGCGATCGCATCCCAATACCAAACAGCAGCCTTTGCTTCTATGCTCGCTGGAGGCTATGTTTTTTATGAAACTTTGGTGCAGTTAGCCATTTATTCAGGTTTACCGCCAGAAGAACAGACAACAACTTGGGAGTCCATTCAAACCAATACGGCTCAAATCGCCAATTGGGCGAGTCACGCCCCTCACAATTATCAAAGCAAGCACGAATTGATCTTAGCCGAACAGGCACGCATTCAAGGGCGAGCGCTAGAGGCAATGGACTATTACGATCGCGCGATCTCCACTGCCCAGTCCAACGGTTTTTTGGCAGAGACGGGTATTGCAGCCGAACGTGCCTCTGAGTTTTATCGGAGCTTGGGACGGGAAAAAATTGCCCAGCACTATTTGCTCGATGCGATCTATGGTTACGATCGCTGGGGAGCCTTGGCAAAAATCGCTGCCCTCGAGAACGATTTCCCCACGCTGTACAATAGCTCTCCTTCCCACAACATTACCTCAAGAGATACTACCGGAACTTACGGACAGGTCTTAGACTTTGATACAATCTTCAAAGCTAATCGAGTTATTTCTGGACAAATTGTCTTAGATAGATTGCTAGTAGAGTTAATGCATATTATCCTGCAAAATGCGGGGGCACAAACTGGATGTTTGATCGTTGTTAATGAAGATGATTTAGTGATTGAAGCATCAGGAAGTGTTGATTCTGAGGAGATTATAGCCCTTCAGAATCAACCCGTAGCAGAGTCTAATACGGTTTGTCATGCGATCGTGAACTATGTTGCTAGAACGCAGGAAAGCTTAGTCTTAAATGATGCGTCTCATTCTGGTAACTTTACTCGAGATACTTATATTAAAACCAATCAACCTCAATCAATTCTCTGTATTCCCTTAGTCAATCAGGGTAAATTAATTAGTATGGTTTATCTGGAGAACAACTTAACGGTACGGGCTTTTACTGATGATAGAGTAAATACACTACAGGTTCTTTCCGGACAAGCGGCGATTGCCCTGGAAAATGCGTATTTATACCGTAATTTAGAGCAGAAAGTAGAAGAGCGAACTGCTCAACTGGCTTTAGCTAACGCAGAAATTAAAACATTAAATGAACAACTAACTTCTGAAAATCTACGCTTGAGTTCAGAAGTGGATGTTGCCAGAAAGATTCAACAGATGGTGTTACCTAAGCAAACTGAATTAGAAGTTGTGGAAAACTTGGATATTGCCGGGTTTATGGAGCCAGCAGATGAAGTTGGAGGAGATTATTATGATATATTAAAGCAAGGCGATCGCATTAAAATTAGTATCGGAGACGTAACCGGTCATGGTTTAGAAAGTGGAGTGTTAATGTTAATGGCGCAAACGGTTATTCGCACTCTAGAAAATATCCAGGAAACCAATGCGATTCATTTTTTAGAAATAGTAAATCAGACCTTGCATCAAAATTTACAACGCATGAACTCTGACAAAAATATGAGTTTAGCTATTCTCAATTATGAATGTGGAGTGATTCAGGTTAGTGGTCAACACGAAGAAATTATCGTGGTTCGAGCTGATGGACAACTGGAATTGATCGATACCCTAGATTTAGGGTTCCCTATTGGTTTAGAATTGGAGATTGGTGAATTTGTTGCTCAACAAGAGATTATCTTAAATCGAGATGATATTGTTATCTTGTACACGGATGGTATTACAGAAGCGGAAAATATGGAGAATGAGCTGTATGGGTTAGAGCGATTAACTCAATTAGCACAACAGTATCGGCAACATTCAGCGATGCAAATTCGTGACTTGATTATTGAAGAGGTACGCCAGTTTATTGGGCAACAAAAAGTCTTTGATGATATTACTTTGGTCGTACTAAAACAACGGTAAACTTAGAGCATTACGTTTTACCTACTAGAGAATAAACTAATCTAGTCCCGCAAAACATAGCCGACACCGCGCACCGTCTGAATTAATCGTTTTTCTTCGTTGGCTTCTAACTTTAAGCGCAGATAACGAATATAAACTTCAATGATATTGGAGTCGCCCATAAAATCATAGCCCCAAACCTTTTCTAAAATCTGGTCGCGGGTGAGAACTTGGCGGGGATGCATCAGCAAATATTCTAACAAATCAAATTCTTTGGCAGTTAGCTCGATCTCCCGATCTCCGCGCTTGACTTCCCGCGACCTGCGATCTAAACTCAGATCCTCAAAGGCTAAATACTCACGCTCCGATTTCTGCACTCGGCGAATCTGTACCCGAATCCTGGCCAATAATTCCTCAATATTAAAAGGTTTGACCAGATAATCATCTGCACCCGCATCCAATCCCGCAACGCGATCGCCAATTTCATCCTTCGCAGTCAACAAAATCACTGGAACATTCTCTCCAGTTTGGCGTAAACGGCGACATAAATCAATTCCACTTAACCCCGGTAACATCCAATCTAAAATCACCAAATCGGGTTTCAACTCTCGAATGCGGGTTAATCCGGTCAACCCATCCCCCGCAACACTTACCTGGTATCCTTCGTATTGTAGTTCTAATTCCACAAAACGAGCGAGTTTTGCTTCATCTTCAATGACCAGGATATGGGAATTCATGACTGTAAACCTAATATCAATTAAAAATTCAGATAATGATATAACCGGAAACTTAACTCACCATGATACTATGGCTGATCGAGTAGGAGCGAAAAACCCTTCGCCCCTACAGACGGATGCCGATTAATCCAACTCTAGGTAGACGACTCTTCACTAAGGATGCGATCGCTATATTGACTCGATTTGGCTAGATAAATTCCCCCTAAAACCGTAGCAAAAGCAATCATATTAATCAACGTCAATCCCTCGGCAAAAACAATCCAAGCAATTATCGCGGCAAAAACCGGATCGAGTAACAGGAAAATTCCCACTAAACCCGAAGACAGACGCTTGAGACTATAGGCTTGTAATCCTTGTCCCACCACTTGACAAACCACCGCTAAGGCAATCACAGACAGCCATCCAGAGACCGTAATCGGAAAGAGTTGGTCTTCAGCCAGCAAGACAACCGGCAGGGAGAGAATTGCGCCAACACCACAGCACCACATTAAGATTACCGTAGCGGGAAACTTGTGGCGTAGAGTTTCAATTAACATTAAATTAGCAGCAGAAAAGACAGCCGATAATAGGGCAGCAATATCCCCATTCAGATGTTCAGCGCCGACTTGGAAATCATCGAGTCCCAGAGCAATCGCCCCAATCAGAGCAATGAGTAAGCCCATTAAAAATGGCCGATCAAAGGACTCACGGAAAATGATCCAAGCCCCCAGAGTTGTAAATAAAGGCGTTAGGTTATGTAAAATGGTAGAATTGGCGACACCGGTTAGGGTCAAAGACCAAGCCCAAAAGGCCAAACATCCCCAAAACATCACCCCTGCACCGATTAACAAGATCACATCCCGTCGATTGAGCGGTTCAACGTTTGGGTTGGGATCTAGAGAATCGCTGTTTTTCCACTGTTCTAGGGCATAAACCACTCCCAAAACGATAAAGGCAATCCAAAACCGGTTGAAAATCGTAGAAAATGGGCCCAACTCTCGTTCACTCAAGCGAATGAAAATGGCAGCAAAGGATAAAGAAGCGATCGCCAAAAAGACAGCTAATAGGGCAGATACAGTGGAACTGATTTTAGGAATTTTAGGTAAATGGGGTTGAATTGAGGGTAAGGCTCTGGTAACAGACATGATCTTAGCAAGGGTTATCCTTGGAGTAACAGGAGTAGCGGAAGGAGGTTGAGTCAATTTTTTAATCCTCTCCTTCCAATTATCTTAAGATTGCGATCGGATAGCTCAGACATCATTTTTGCAATTTGTTACACAATTAAACGGCTCTTCATTGAATCATCAAACTGAGACAATATAATGACCATGGGAAATCTAACCTGCTATCCTGAAAGGTGCAAGAGATTGTGCGATTCGATTGTGTAGCGATGCCCAGCCTTATCGCGCAGCAATGCCCAGCCTTATCACATTAGCGATGAGTCACAGATCGCCACCGTCCACCCGGTTGTCCAACTTCCCTGATTATTGTTATCTATTCTTAAGCCACTATTCTGGATTCCCAGAATCTCCAGACGTACTAATTAACAATTCTCCCAAATCAAGCTCAAGACTAACCCTAAACAACCCTATGGATATCTCACCCAATGCACAAGTTATTCTTCCAGAACTCGCCCAGATTTATCGAGCGCTAGAATCACAACTCAATGAAATGGATCGCCATCGTGTCCCTTCCCTACAGGAATCTTGGCTGGAAGACGAAAACAAGACAGTTACAGTGATCGAGGACCGCTCGGACTGGAAAAAAGTGGTAGATCTGTGGCGGGAAGAAAACATGCCCTCAGAGCAAATTATCTTTATGTTCCATGAGATGCTCGATCTCTGGGAACAGCTCGAAATCGTCCATTGTCGCCAAAGCCTTCTAGAACTAGACAACCTTCTGCTCGATGAAGATGAAATTCTGTGCCTCAAATGCTTATATCCCGATGGCAACCCAGAAGCAGTCACTCTTAAAGAGTTAGGTAAACTGTGGCACAAACTCTTTCAACAATCAGATATGACCCAAGTGGGATCATTACTGACCCTCTTTCAAGACCTGAAAGCGGAAAAAATGACCGCCGTTGACCAACTCCGCGATCGCCTAGAAGACATTTTAGCCGAAGAACAAGGCAATCCAGACCTAGACCTAGACAGCGATCCCGAAAGCCTTGCCCCCCTTTATTCTGAAGAAGAACTCGATCAGGACAAAACCCAACCTATTGACTACAACGACTATAACCCTGCTGCATTTTCTCCATCTGCCCCTACCCAGTTTCCCAGTTCCACGGGTGCCCCCTTTGAAGATATGCCCACCGTGGTTTTACCGATGCAACTGTTTAGCCTCGATTATGCAGGAGCAACGGATAAGGGGATGCAACGAGACCACAATGAAGATAGTTTTCTGATTCATACCCAACTAGAACGCATTGAAGATAAAACTGGGCGTACTATCCATGCCAAAGGCTTGTATATTCTCTGTGATGGGATGGGTGGACATGCGGGTGGAGAAGAAGCCAGTATGGTTGGAGTAAAAACCCTCAAAGAGTATTTTCAAACCCATTGGTTTGATTTACCCGATTCTGACTCTCGTTTACCTTCGGCTGAATGTATTGGAGAAGGTATATTACAAGCCAATCAAGCCATCTATGACATTAATCAATCCCAAAGTCGTACCGGAAGTGGACGAATGGGAACTACCTTGGTTTTGGTCTTAATTCAAGATGTCCATGTGGCTGTTGCCCATGTGGGCGATAGTCGGTTATATATGTTTAGTCGAAAACAGGGGTTAAGCGTACTGACTCAAGACCATGATGTTGCCCAACGGGAAATTAAGCGTGGATTAGAACCCGAATTAGCCTTTGCTCGTCCCGATGCCTATCAGTTAACTCAAGCATTAGGGCCACGCCATAACGATTTTGTCAAACCGGATATTTATTGTTTTGAACTCAATCAAGATAGTCTATTGCTGTTAAGCTCCGATGGACTTACGGATAATGATTTAGTAGAAAAGCATGTGGGGACGCATATTGAACCTCTGATGAGTTCTCGTGCCAATCTGGAGCGGGGAGTGAGTGATTTAATCGATTTGGCTAACGAACATAATGGTCATGACAATATTACAGTGGTTCTAGTTCGGGCCAAGGTGCGCCCTAATTTAGGAGGATTAAGCCGTTAAGTCAATATTGAGTTGTTCTGTACTGTTTGAGATACGTCAAGATGATACAAGGGACGATCGCCCTCACTCTATTAGATCCGAAGAAAGGAGAGCCACTGCAAAGCTGGGAATTTACTCCTCAAGGGAAAGTTCGTATTGGCCGGGCCCAGGATAATGAAGTGGTGCTTTCTAATGATTTGGTGTCTCGGTATCATTTGGAGTTAGAACCCATTCCACATCAGACGGATGAAACGATCGCCTGGAAAGTCACTAACCGAGGCACAAATGGCACGCTGGTGAACCATCAAGCTATCTCCCAAATGATAATCGAGAGCAAAAGTCTGATCCAGTTAGCTGCTGGGGGGCCAACTTTAGAGCTTACCTTTCTGAATCAGACAATTGCTCCCCCCCCAACTACATCAGGATGCACCCATGAAGGCAATGCTCCGAATAATTTGTTTTGTATCCATTGTGGTCAACCCTTGCATGTTGAAAAACAAGTGCGGGATTATCCGATTTTGCGAATTTTAGGTCAAGGGGGTATGGGAACAACCTATTTAGCCTATCCTCCTCAATCGAAAAAAAGTTCATCTCCGTTAATCGTACTTAAGGAGATGAATTCTGATTTAGCCCGCATTGCCAAGGCTAGGGAGTTGTTTGACCGGGAAGCTCGCACCCTGAAGGGGTTGAACCATCCCGGAATTCCTCGCTTTTTTGATTCGTTTATTGAGGAGGGTAAAAAGTATTTGGCGATGGAGTTAATCCATGGTGAGGACTTAGAGCGCTTGCTCTATCAACAGGGGCCGTTTTCTGCACCAGTTGCCATTGAGTTGATGATTCAAACCTGCCAGATTTTGGGTTATTTACATAGTCAATCACCCCCGATTGTGCATCGGGATATTAAACCGGCGAATCTATTGCTACGTCGCTTAGATCGTCAGATTGTGGTGATTGATTTTGGAGCAGTTAAGGAGATTGGAACGCCCTTGGGAACTCGGATTGGAGCAGAGGGCTATAGTGCCCCGGAGCAGGATCGAGGACAACCAGTAACCCAATCAGATTTATATGCGATCGGGCCGACACTTGTGTTTTTACTAACTGGAGAACAGCCGCTTAAGTATTATAAACGCCGCCGAGATCTCTCCTATCGTTTAGATTTGCAGTCTGTGGAAGCGATCGCTCCACCTCTGCGGGATGTGATTGAAAAGACAACAGCTCCTAAACCCCGCGATCGATTTCCCAATGCTCAAAGATTAGCGCAAGCTTTAGACTCTGCACTTTCAGCTATTACGGGATAAAGGAGTTTTGGGGTTTGAAACTTATTTTCTTGACAATGGGTTCTTGGCCCTTAGCGTTGCATTAGTCTTCCCATTCTTCTACAGCTAGGAGTTCACTCACCGGGTCTTGCATAGAGAAGTCATAGGCTTTCAATTCTTTTTTCCAATATTTCCACTGATCGCCATACAAAAAGGCCATTTTCCAAATGCCATCTGTCGGTTTTAGGATATTAGAATCAACCAATGATTTCACTTTGGTTTGCAGTTTAAACATTGGGTGAACAATCTGTTGTTTCATACAACCTTGATTCATATTTGAAGTTTGTCAAATCTTTTCTATGTGTACTTTCCTAGTGGCGAGTTAGGTTTCTCGTGAGGATTCTGCAGAATTAGAGAACAAGAACAGCTAGGAATTATTTTTCTTGTTACTTCCTCACAATAGCATAACACGCTAGGAAAGGGAAGACTTGCATCGAAAAGTTTTTTTTATCCGTGAGGCAATAGGCAATAGGCAATAGGTAACAGGAAATAGGTAATCAGCTATCCCCGTGTCCCCATGTCCCCGCGTCTCCCCTTATCCGCCTACTCTACGGTCACCGACTTAGCCAGATTGCGAGGTTGATCGACATCAAGACCTCTAAGGGCAGCAATGTGGTAAGCCAGTAACTGGAGAGGAATCACTGTAACCAAAGGAGAGAGAAACTCATCGACCGTAGGAATGGCTAAGATTTGGTTGAAAATATCCTGAGCTTCGAGGGAGTTTTTAGGGGTCACTCCAATTAAACGAGCATCTCTGGCTTTGGCTTCTTGGGCATTGGAGAGCACTTTTTCATAGAGATCTCCAGGAGTAGCGATCGCCACAACAGGCACTTTTGCATCTAACAGGGCAATAGGGCCATGTTTCATTTCACCAGCCGGATAGCCCTCTGCATGAATATAACTGATTTCTTTGAGCTTCAATGCCCCTTCTAAGGCAATAGGAAAATTGATCCCCCGACCCAAAAAGATAAAATCGCTCGTTTCATTAAACTGATGGGCCAACTCACCAATATAACGATCCTGCTCTTCAATCAGCCTCTCAATCAGCGCTGGTAATTCCCGTAACTTCTTGATGATACTCTCGATAACCTCCGGTTTCAGGGACTGACGGCGATCGGCTAAATCCAACGCCAAAGCATAAAACGCCATCACCTGAGCACTAAACGTTTTCGTTGCTGCCACTCCCACCTCTAAATTGGCATGGGTATTAATAATATAAGGAATCAACCGACCCAACGAACTTTCCGGCCGATTTGTAATGCCCAGCATTCGGGGTTGATAGGCACTTAAAGGGTGGGCCTTGCGCCGCTCTTGTTCCATCCCTAAAGCTGCCAGAGTATCCGCCGTTTCTCCTGACTGAGTAACCCCAATAGTTAACGTATTGGCTGTTAAAGGAGGGGGAGAGTAGCGAAACTCCGAGGCATATTGAACACAAGTCGGAATACCCGCCCACTGCTCTAGCAAATGCTTTCCAACTAACGCCGCGTGCCAACTGGTTCCACAAGCCACAATATAAATTTGCTCTAAGTTTTCATACAAGCTCTTAGGCAAATTGAGTTGCACCAGTCCCTGGGAGGAGACAGACAGGGAAGACTGGCTAGAACGGGTTTTATCCTGGGGTTGGAGATACCATTCGGGGTCAAAATAGGCATCAAGTTGGGTTCGCAGAACCGTTGGTTGCTCATAAATTTCTTTGAGCATAAAGTGGCGAAATCCTTGTTTTTCGGCGCTGCTGGGATTCCAGTTCAGGGTTTGGGGGTATTTAACCCGTCGCTCTCCCCGGAAATCATAAACTTCAACTCCCAGGGGAGTCAGACGAGCCATTTCTCCGTTATCTAAGGGCAGAATAATATGGGTATGGGAAACCAGAGCAGGGGTATCGGAGGCGCAGAAAAATTCCCCTTGACCAAATCCAATCACCAGGGGAGCTTGTTGGCGAACTACAATCAGTTCATCGGGAAATTGGGTCGAAATAACGGCAAGGGCAAATGCCCCCTCTAACCGGTTCACCGTTTGCCTCACAGCTTCTAGGAAAGAACTGGGATTACTCGATAAATAGTCAGAAATCAGATGGGGAATCACCTCAGTGTCTGTATCGGAAACAAACTCATGACCTTTTGCCTTCAACTCTTCTCGCAGTTCCCGATAATTTTCCACAATTCCATTTTGCACCACCGCCACCGTTTCCTGTTTATTCGTATGGGGATGGGCATTATACTCCTCCGGTTTACCATGAGTCGCCCATCGAGTATGGCCAATTCCCAACCGCGCCTTGTCTTCAACTCCCCTGAGCTTATCGCGCAAATTATACAACTTTCCTTTAGCTTTGATGGCGTGCAGTTCGCCTTCAGAAATCATGGCAACGCCTGCCGAATCATAACCTCGATATTCCAGCTTCTCTAATCCAGAAAGGAGAATATCCTGAGCTTCTTGAGTGCCAATGTAGCCAACAATTCCACACATTGAATCGATTACTCCGAGTTGTATTGATTACGAAACTGGGGGGTTGTAGACGGAGAACTAGGGCCACCCTGTTCCCCTTAGCTGTTTATGCTAACAGTTTCTTCGTGGGATTCGTTCATTCATCGGATGGTTCGGCAGAATTTTTCCGGCGATCGCCAATCCTCATTTTATTGAGTCTGATTTTTTACGGTTTCGGTTTCGTTTATTCTTCAGCAAGCGTCTCATCCAGCAAAAGACCGACAGTGCCAGCACTATACTGCCAAAAAATGCCACTAAAAAGGGATGAATCAGCCGAATATCGGTTATATTGTCACGGTTTGGGGAATCCCATGGCTGTATAATTAAACCGGATGTTGAGGCTAAAATTGCGCCTACACCGATCGCAAACCCCAAAGCTTGAATATCGTCTTGTAGATCTTCGTTTTGCTGTTGTAAGATGCGATCGCTCTCTGCTTGTTCGATCCCGACTAAACCGCGAATGGTGGCGATCACACTGTCGAGGAGTTGTGAACCTTCACGTAGATAGGTTAAGTTGGCTTCAATTTGTTTTTGGAACCATTGAAAGTCGCGATCGGCATACTCTCGCCAAAGAGTTAAGTCACTAGAGATATTCTTTTCCTAAGTACAGGACAAAAGTTGTATGGGCTGAAAGAGAGAGTCAGAAAAAGAGAGCGGGTCAATGAAAAAGCGGCGTAGGAGGTCAAAACCATAGCGAAACAAACTACGGGCACGGCGACTATGAGCCTTAATCGTACGAATCGGCTTGTGATGTTGAGGATCTTCCATCCAGTTGCGGACGAGATCGCTTAAATTGGCACTTCCGGTAAAAACCACAGTAAGGCATGAGTATCCAGCAGGAAGCGCATTAGCTATAATCCTGAAACTCATCTAAGGTCGCATCAAAATCATCAGAGAGAGTAATGTGATCGTGATCGCAGCCAAACATAAGGGGGAGGGGGGCGCGGTACAAGCGGTACAAACTGTGGTAAAGACTGGATGTCTTCTTCTAAATCTTTGCGATCGTCGCACATCCCCTATATTGGCATTAAAATCATGCCGTAGAATGGAGCCGAATAAGGCAGGCTCTGTCACATTCAACTTTTGGCGAAATTCAGCAATTTTTTCCATCGGCAGTGAGATCAGCCTCTCGGTCATGTTAACCTTCCCTTCAGAATCCCCAATTCATATGCAGAGTTTTAACTTGGCATAATATCGTCAAGTTTGAGTTGTAACTCAGGAAACAGGTAAGAATGAATTGAGTCTCCCAAACGATATTGTTGCTGCTCATAAACGCCGTTTACCAATTGGCAAATCGTCAAAGTCGGTTGTTTGGGATTGCCGATAAATTGTAAGCCACCCAAACCTCTAAAGTCCACAATCCAATATTCCGGAATTTTCAAAAAAGCATATTCTTCCACCTTTCTCGCATAATCATCTTGCCAGTTGGTACTCACCACTTCAGCAACAAGGCAAACGGTACTTCCATTACAAATAACCGGTTCTTTTTCCCAAAGGGGTTCTTTGCTCAATTCATCTCGATCTAAAACAATAACATCAGGACGTAAAGCCGTAGCTTCAGCGTAAAGAGGTTTTATCAAACCAGTTTTTGGAATCAACCAATTGAGATGGGAACGAAAAATCTCCACATAGATTCTTCCTACAATACACCCCGCAACTGCTTCATGAGGCCCTGTGGGTTCCATGTCTCTGAGTTCTCCATCAATAAGTTCGTAGCGAGTATTATCGCCGTATTGGGTGATAAATTCCTCAAAGCTGAGAAGTTTGGCTTGGGTGTAAGTCATGGGTCGATATAGCTCAATATTTAATAATAAGTTATTTTAGTTTTCGACTTACCAAAAAGAGGGAGTTGAACAACTCCCCCTTGAAACTTGGCCTCAAGATTCAGGATGAACCCAAGGGCAAGGCATTGATGAATCCGCTTTTAGTAAGCTAGACCCATACTGCGGGTAGTTTCCGCGCCTAAGTAAACCCGGATACTTAAAAAGTCAGTAGGACAAGCGGTTTCACAGCGCTTACAGCCCACACAGTCTTCTGTGCGAGGGGAAGAAGCGATCTGTCCGGCTTTGCATCCATCCCAAGGAACCATTTCTAGCACATCTAAGGGACAAGCACGCACACACTGGGTACAACCAATGCAGGTATCGTAGATTTTTACTGAATGAGACATTGAATAATAACTCCCAACAACAGTTTGATAGTGATATGCTCTCACACTTATCGACAAAGGATAAGGTGTAGATAGCTCAGTCAGTTCTAGATGGCTCCAGAGTGCCAACCGAGTAGTTGAGAACGGAATGCTTTAGCCGCTCTATGGTTTGACCAGTTTAAGTTAGTCCAGTGTTATACCGGATCAAAGCTTAGTTTAGCGCAGGGGTTCAACTCAAAGAAACAAAAGGATGAGAAACTTTAAACAACTTGACAATTAGCGATCGCCAAAACCGGAAGGAAAAACTGCTCAATCTCTTGTTAAAACTAGGATAGAGGTGGATTGTCTACCAAAAGTCTAAAAGTGATGGCGATCGCCTATCCTCGTAAAATGAGCCAAACTGGAATCAAGATTTCCCTCCAAGAGTCAAATTTTGGTGATAAAGCGCGATATACTCCTGTCGGTAGTGTGGTTGATTAGTCATGGTAGCAGTAGCAATCTTAGCGGCAGGACGGGGAACCCGGATGAAATCGGAGTTACCCAAAGTCTTGCATCCCCTAGGAGGACGTTCTTTAGTTCAACGAGTACTTGAGAGTTGTCACCTCATTTCTCCCGTGCGTCAGTTGGTGATTGTGGGATATCGGGGGGATCTGGTTCAGGAATCTCTGACGGATTTACCGGGATTGGAGTTTGTCACCCAAAGTCAACAATTGGGAACCGGTCATGCAGTTCAGCAGGTTCTCCCCTATTTAGAAGGATTCACCGGGGATTTACTGGTGCTTAATGGGGATGTTCCCCTATTACGACCAGAAACGATTAGTCATTTACTGGCAACCCATAAGAGCGAAGGCAATGGAGCGACGATTTTAACCGCCCAGCATCCCCATCCCAAAGGGTATGGGCGAGTTTTTTCGGATAGCGATAATCTACTACAACAAATTGTCGAAGACCGCGATTGTACGACAGCTCAACGACAAAATCGGCGGATTAATGCGGGAGTCTATTGCTTTAATTGGCCGCAACTGGCCCAGGTTTTACCCCAGTTAAAGTCAGAGAATGACCAGCAAGAGTATTATTTAACCGATGCGGTCAATTATTTAGACCGGGTGATGACCTTGGATGTGGAGGATTACCAGGAGATTTTAGGGATTAATGACCGCAAACAGTTGGCAACAGCCCATCAGATTCTACAAGACCGGATTAAAGAGGAGTGGATGAAGGCGGGGGTAACGTTGATCGATCCCGATAGTATTACCATTGATGATACGGTACAAATTGGTTCGGATGTGGTGATTGAACCGCAAACTCACCTTCGTGGAAACACGGTGATTGGGTCGGCGTGTCGGATTGGGCCAGGGAGTTTGATAGAGAATAGTGAGATTGGGGAACAGGTGACGATTCTCTATTCGGTGATTAGTGATAGTTGGGTAAAATCTAGTACGAGAATTGGCCCCTATGCTCATCTAAGAGGGCAGGCCGAAATTGGAGCGGGTTGTCGGGTGGGTAATTTTGTGGAGATCAAGAAGTCCCAAGTGGGCGATCGCACGAATGTAGCTCATTTGTCCTATCTTGGGGATTCCCAACTCGGTCAACAGGTGAATGTGGGTGCAGGCACGATTACCGCCAATTATGATGGCTACCAGAAGCATAAAACGGTGATTGGAGATCGCACGAAAACCGGTTCTAATAGTGTCCTAGTCGCTCCCATTACCATCGGTGAAGATGTCACCATTGGAGCCGGATCGGTGGTCACCAAAGATGTAGAAAATGATGCTCTAGTTGTCGCCCGCGCTCCCCAAAAAGTGCGTCCCGGATGGCGACCGAAAGAGGTTTCTCAGGATTAGGAGATAGGGGGATAGGGAGATAGGGAGACATAGAGATTTTCTCTTGCTTCTTGCCTCTTGCCTTTTCCCCCTATTGCCTGTTGCCTGTTGCCTGTTGCCTTTTTTTCCTATTCCCCATTCCCTAGCGCGAAGCACTTAACTAAATACTTGGAACATCTCAGCTAAAACTGTGTTAGAAAAGAGGAAGCCTTCTGGATCGCTTAGAGAGATCTGACCTGTTGAAGGTAAGGGCTGTCCAGGAAGCCAAGGTTGTCCATTCGGGGTGTTGAGGTTAATCCATCCTTGTTGATAGTAGGGATACCAACTTGGACTCAACTGTTGCAAAGGAGGATAACCAAATTGATGGGTTAAGGTCTTTAAAGATAGACCTTCTGCAAGCCGAAGACCGAGCATCAGAGTTTCTAGAAACTCTTCGGTGGACGAGAGAGGAGGAGTGTCCATCACTCCCCCATCTTGCAGCCATTGATAGTAAGTTTTTCGGGTGCGGGGTCGAATAAATCGGATACCATCAATGTAACTAGCAGCTCCCATCCCCCACCCGTAGTAGGGCTGATTGTACCAATAGACACGGTTATGGCGACAATGATATCCAGGGCGAGCATAGTTGGAAATTTCATAGTGATCGTAACCAGCTTGCCTTAAGATTTGGGAAGTTAAGCGATAAAATTGGGCACTGCTGTCATCGCTGGGAAGGATTAGTTTTCCTGCTTCATAGCGCCGCTCAAAGACAGTCATTGGTTCGATAATTAGGTCATAGATGGAGAGGTGGGGCGGGGAAATATCGAGGGCGATTTGTAGGGTTTTTTGCCATTGTTCAGAAGTCTGCTCGGGTAAACCAGAGATCAAGTCTATACTGAAGTTATCGACTTGTGCTTGATGGAGCCAATCGATCGCCTGATAAATTTCGTTGACAGTATGCGATCGCCCACACAGTTTTAAAAGTTGGTTATCAAAGGACTGTACCCCTAAACTAATCCGATTGACTCCTAGAGCAAGAAAACCTTGTAACTTCTTGAGATCGAAAGTTCCAGGGTCAATTTCCATGGAAATTTCGGCAGTGGAGGTTAACCCAAAGTGGCGTTCGAGGGTGTTTAACAGTTGCTCGAGTTGACTGACACTGAGCAAGGATGGGGTTCCCCCCCCAAAAAACACCGTCTCTAAGGATGAACCGCGAAGAGGAGTCTGTTCAATTTCAGAACTTAAGACCTCGATATAGTGAGAAATGGCTGGGGAATTGTCTCCCCAACGGCGATCGCCGACCACAGAAATAGCAAAATCACAGTAGAAGCAGCGACGACGACAAAAGGGAATGTGAAGATAAGCTGAACGGGGAATAACTAAAGATTGTTCTTGATGCTCCATGAGACCTTTCACCCCAGTTCGGTTTGCCGTCTTATGGATCGACAGCCTTGTGTATCGATCTCTTATAATATGGGTTATCTCTATCCTTTATGGCAATGAGTTTAGGGGGTTAATTCAGACCCCTCAATATTTATTCGTTCCCAATCAGGTCAAATGATGATTGACGCAATTATTATCATATCCTTTATCCTAGCAGGAATCGGTATCGGTTTCTACGGCGTGGAATTGCTTCCGACCCCAGTGTTAGACCAAGTGAGTAATCAAGATGGTCTGCGATCGGTCACCGCTGGATTTGCTGCCCTCATTATGGGAGCAGTTGGGTTATTTGTGCAAACCTCCTATCGCCGTTTAGAAGCCCAAGTGCGACAAATGCCGGTAGAAGTCCTCCTGACCCGTTCCATTGGTTTAGTCGTAGGTCTACTAGTCGCTAACCTGATGTTAGCGCCCCTGTTCCTGCTACCCATTCCCAAAGAATTTGGCTTCATTAAACCCTTGGTTGCCGTATTAGGCAGTATCCTGTTTGCCTTCTCCGGGATTTCCCTCGCAGATACCCATGGGCGGTCCTTTTTACGACTGATTAACCCCCATAGTATGGAAAGCCTATTACTGGCTGAGGGAACCCTCAAACCCGCCACTACAAAAATTGTGGATACCAGTTGTATTATTGATGGTCGCCTGGAAGAGTTACTCGCTACAAAATTTATTGAAGGGCAACTTCTTGTGCCTCAATTTGTCTTACAAGAACTGCAACTGGTGGCGGATGCGGGCAACGATCAAAAGCGGATTCGGGGTCGTCGGGGCTTAGAAATTCTCAACCGCATTCGCGAAACTTATCGAGATAAAATTGCTATCCACCCAGCCGATTATGAAGAGATTGCGACTGTGGATGCTAAGTTGGTGCATTTAGCACAAGAAATTAACGGCACCTTGCTCACCAATGATTACAATTTGAATCAGGTTGCCAGTTTACAGGAGGTGTCTGTCCTCAATATTAACGATCTCGCCCAGGCTATGCGTCCGGCTTATTTGCCCGGTGACGATCTGGACTTAAAAATTATTAAGCAAGGTCGGGAACCACAACAGGGGGTCGGATATTTGGACGATGGCACGATGGTCGTTGTGGAAGAAGGGGGACAGTATATCGGGGTTGAATTGCGTGTGGTCGTTACGGGCGCTCTGCAAACTTCGGCAGGACGGATGATTTTTGCCCGTCCTCAAGTCTCTGCGATCGCGTAAAATTAGGAGGAAAATTCCATCTCGATCATTACACAGCGAACTCTATTGATCGACAAGCAATAACAGTAACTGATAACGGTATAACGCCACCGGGGTGGAGAAGGCGCGGAAATAGTTGGGGTCTTGGGGTGAGAGATAAATGGCGGTAACTTGCTCGGCTTCAACCTCACCTGTTTCACTCAATCGATGATAAGCCGTGGTGGTTTCAACTTCGTTTAAGTAAATCTGTCCCTGGCTACGAAATACTTGTTGAGCCACTTCTGTACTGATAAAGTCGTTTTCATTGGGGGCTTCTGTCGCTCGTCCAGTGACCAGAGAGACTAATTGGCGATCGGAAGCAAAGCGAATAATTTGCCGATTGGGATCGTCAGGATCTACCTTAACCGATCGCAACCCCCCGTCACCTAAATAAGCACTAGCAATATGGGAGCCATTAAATTCCCGATCCGCCACAATAGGGTTGAGAATCTGATTCAGCGTTTTCCCCCACGACCAACCCGAATCCCCCTGAAACGGTAGTACCCATTCACTCGCGGGTTGAAACCGCACCTCAAACTCGATGGGTTGATGCAAATATTGCCGATTTCCTTCAAAACCAGGGGTGACTAAATCGGGTGCTAATGGGGCGACCATGTCTTCTAAGGTACTGGTCACTTCCCAAGTGCCTTCCATCCAGTCAGGATAAACCAAATCGCCTGTAGCTGCCATTACAGGGGGTTTGCTGTCCCAATGGGGAAACTGTTGCAGGCGATCGCCTAAAGGCCCTGCCCAAACTGGACAGGCGATCGCCATCCAGACCAAAATTGCGATCGCGATTCCCCTAAAGAGCCGTTTCATAGCGATCGAAATCCCAATCGAGTTAACACCTTCTTCATCTGCGCTGGAGTCGTATTCTGAGCTTCATCGACAATAATAAACGAATTATTTGCATGATGCGATGATTCAAATTGGACGATTGCGTAATTATAGATGGTGCGTTATGCCCAAATACCATTGATTTGTAACCATGGTTTATTGTCGCCGCAGGGCACCCTACCTAACTTCCCCAAATTTGGCCAACAGCCCAAAATCCTCATCGTTACCCAGAAACTGCTCACTGGGTTTGATGCTCCCATTCTTTATTTTTTTGAGATTTGACTATTACACCAGGTAAGCTCAGGATTTGAGTCAGGTTTTTGTTTATTTTTTACGTTAGTATCTGACAATTTAGTATTATAAGTCCTAATATAAATTAGATCACATTATTTACCCTACACTGTCTCGATTTTAGCAAAATTTACATTCATAGTTCTCAATACAAACCATCAGTAAAACTTAGCTACGCTATATATATTTATAAATTGGGGTTAATTGCGGTACCAGAACACTAAATATGGATAAATAGCCAGAATATTACCAAAAAAAATCATCAGTTTAAATAATGTAAACTGATGATTTTTTTATAAAAAAAGTAAAGTTATTATAAAAAAAGTAAAGTTATCTGTGCTATGGTTAATACAAGAACAAAACTTTGAGTTCGAGAAATGCTCTTTCTCATTTCAAGTTCAGCAGAATCATGGAGACTTTATGGCGTACACCGTTGATACAGCACGCAATATCTTTTCAAATACTCTGACTGCCGATGTTGTTCCTGCAACAACGGCCCGTTTCAACCAGCTTAGTGCAGAAGATCAACTGGCATTAATTTGGTTTGCTTACTTAGAAATGGGAAAAAGCATTACCGTTGCCGCTCCTGGTGCGGCGAATATGCAGTTTGCCGAATCCACTTTGGCACAGATCAAGGGAATGTCCTTCAAGAAACAATCCCAAGTCATGTGCGATCTGGCCAATCGGATCGATACCCCTATCAATCGTATGTATGCAGCTTGGACACCCAACCTTAAACTGGGCTTTTGGTATCGTCTAGCTGAATGGATGAACCAAGGATTGGTTGCGCCGATTCCTGATGGTTACAAACTTTCTGCAAATGCTTCGGCAGTTCTGTTAACGGTTTCTGGTCTTGCAGGTGGACAGCAAATCACTGTTTTAAGAAATGCCGTCGTAGATATGGGTTATGATCCGAAAAGAATTGAGGGATATCAGCGTGTATCTGAACCTGTGGTTGTCCCCACAGAAATCGCTCAACGAGACAAGGTGACAATCGAAGGGGTTGATAATCCCACAATTATTAAATACATGACGAACCTCAATGCAAATGACTTTGATGCTTTGATTGGGTTGTTTGCAGAAGATGGGGCGCTGCAACCTCCTTTCCAACGCCCGATTGTTGGTAAAGAAGCGGTGCTGCAGTTCTTCCGAGAAGAATGCCAAAATCTCAAACTCGTACCCGAACGGGGTGTGAGCGAATCCGCTAATGATGGTTTCTTGCAAATTAAGGTGACTGGGACTTGTCAAACTCCTTGGTTTGGTGCCAATGTGGGCATGAATGTTGCTTGGCGTTTCTTGTTAAATCCTGATGGCAAGATATTCTTTGTGGCGGTTGATTTGTTGGCATCTGCCAAAGAACTTTTAAACTTGGTTAGTAAATAAAAACCTGTTGACGATTTGGACTGAGATATCTCCAAATTTTTCTCCAGACCAAACGGATTAAAACCAGAGCGTCCTCAACGGGGACGCTTTTTTCGTATCGATCCTCCCCCTTCCCCCCCTTTTTATATCATATCAAGTTGAAGACCCCTAGTTAGGATGGACGCGGAGAAATTTTTATTATGGGCAATTATGCTGACATGATATTAAGGAGGGAGACAGAAGAATCAATCTTTTACTTGATCGTCGTATAACGGAAATCATGGAATTACAGAAACAGAAATCAAATTTGGGTTTATGGCTGGCGATCGCAATTCTTTTATTATGGTTAGGCAGTGGTTTTTTGCTGATTGCTGTTCCCCTCAGCAACATCAATTGGATAGCGATCGCTGTTGGGATAGCTGGTCGTTCTTTCCTACATACGGGCTTATTTATCCTGGCCCATGATGCGATTCATGGGTTACTGGTTCCGCACAATCTGCGGTTAAATCGGACAATAGGTCAACTCGCGGTGAGTCTTTATGCTTGCTTGTCCTATAAAAATTGCCAAAAAAACCACATAAATCACCATTTAACCCCCGGAAAAGTTGGCGATCCTGACTTCCATGATGGAGTCCATCGCCACCCGATTTTTTGGTATGCTAAATTCCTGCGCGGTTATTTTTCTCTTAGGCAATTTATCAAATTCTTAGGGGCGATCGCTTTGGTTTCCCTCTCCCTTAATGCTTGGTTTAATATTGCTTACTTAAATTTATTCCTCTTCTTCCTAGTTCCTCTGGTCTTGAGTTCGCTTCAGCTTTTCGTTTTTGGCACATATTTGCCTCATGGCAAAGGCAAGTCATGGCCAAACCGGAACCCCTCGACTGATTTTTTATTTGATTGCTGGTCATTTCTGACTTGTTATCACTTTGGGGCCTATCATCAAGAACACCACACATTCCCCCAAGTTCCTTGGTTCGAACTACCTCAATCCACCTCCATGTCCCCAACCCATCAAAAAACTTAATAAAGTTTAAAGAACCGACAATGAAGCCCCTGAACCCTTACAGGGCATGGCTTTCCTGAGTTTGTTCGCCCCTCTTTTCTGGGAGGGGCACAGCAAATTACCTAGTTTTTATATGCAAATATTTACTATAATTTTTCTTGATATCAAGGAAAGTAATGTCCTTTGACCGCAATTTAAATAAAAAAACTATTCATGTTGACAATGCCTGTTACTGAAACTCAATGGTCTGCTATAGAAGAAAAAATTGCCAAGGCTGCTTTTGATACGGCCTACCGTCGTGAAGTGGCATCAATGACGGCAGAGGTGAAACGACAAGCCGAAACAGCAGCGAGTCCAGATGAACTTTGGAAACTGCAT
The DNA here is from genome assembly GCF_017746735.1 of Roseofilum sp. Guam. Lineage (NCBI taxonomy): Bacteria > Bacillati > Cyanobacteriota > Cyanophyceae > Desertifilales > Desertifilaceae > Roseofilum > Roseofilum sp. Guam. The sequence goes on from NZ_JAGHZN010000009.1 coordinate 50,131, forward strand.
GATTTTCTCAGTGCCAGAAGGCATGACCTGGATGGGAAATATGATTTTCGGGATTCGATGCTAATTTTTGTTTTTGCCGAATTGGTGAAAGAAGGGTGGTTAGAGATTGGGGAATTAGAGGGATTGAGTCGCGATAAAATCTCTAAGATAAAAGCCCTGACGATTATATGAGGTAATGCAGAAAGCGGGTTTCTTCAGAAAATTTCTCTTGGGATGCAGAAGTTCTGACAGAAACCCGCTTTCTTGATTTCTTGGGACTTGATATGAGTGATCGCTCCCTACAATCGCAAATACAAATCATAGCAGTAAGCGGTCAGCCGACAAAGAGGATGGGAAATCTACTGTTGCCGATCACCAAGCGCTCTATTCCCCTTAAAGAGCCTTTTCATAGCGCTCATAAGCCGTGACAATCCGTTGTACCAAAGGATGACGCACCACATCCGCTTGGGTCAATTTACAAAATCCCACTCCGTCCACATTCTTTAAAATATCTTCTGCCACCGCTAACCCCGATCGCTGATTCCCTGGTAAATCGGTTTGCGTTACATCCCCCGTCACCACCATCCGCGATCGAAACCCCAACCGCGTTAACACCATTTTCATCTGCGCCGGAGTCGTATTCTGAGCCTCATCGACAATAATAAACGAATTATTCAAACTCCGACCCCGCATATACGCCAATGGAGCCACTTCAATCACCCCTCGCTCCATCAAACTGGCAATTTTCTCCGGCTCAATAAACTCATAGAGGGCATCATAAAGCGGGCGTAGAAACGGGTTGACCTTCTGTTGGAGATCTCCAGGTAAAAACCCCAACTTTTCCCCCGCTTCTACTGCTGGACGAGTTAAAATCAACCGCTCATACTGGTTATCCAGTAGCGCTCTAACCGCCAGAACTGCCGCCAAATAAGTTTTTCCCGTTCCGGCCGGGCCAATACAAAACGTCAGATCCTCAGTCCGAACTGACTCCACATAACGCTTCTGGGCAAAGGTTTTCGCCCGAATCTCCTCGCCACGACGGGTACGAGCGAGGACATTTTTCTTCAAATCCTGATGTTCATCCTCTCGCCCCGTATCCAGAGCATGACGGGCCGTGAGGACATCGACACCAGAGAGCAACTTGCCTTTACCCCAGAACTCTTCGAGCGATCGCACCAAAGCCGAACACAACTCTATTTGCTTCGCTGTGCCCGAAATTAGCAACTCTTGACCCCTCAATACCACAGTTGCTCCCGTTTGTCTACTGAGGATTTTCAGATTTTCGCCCTGGACTCCCGATAATGCGATCGCACTATCGGGACTGGGCAGTTCAATGATTACTGGTTCATTGCTCATAATTCACCACAATTGGAGCAACCCCTAGGAAGTCGTCTAGTTCTCATTGGCGATAAGGCCCTTGAACTCGACGCGGTTCGGGTCGCGATCTCCTTCGTGGTTTATCTCGACTCTCTCGAACTCGAACCTCTTCATGAGTCCCATGGCGTTCATGGCGATCGTCAGACACATGGAACCCACCATACACATCCAAATAAGCTGACTGTCCAGCCGCTTGAGCTGCCGTAGACAGTACCGTTCGGATCGCTTCTATATTGCGGCCACCTCGGCCATAGACCTTCGCCTTATCCTTCGGCGAAAACGCCACTCGTATCCAGACCAGAGGTTTACTCGTAGACCTCTCACAATCGAGCTTCAACTCCTCTGGAAACTCTAGAAACGGATGAATCAGCATCCGCACCAACTCCAAATAATCTGGCGTTGGTAAAGTCGATTGTGGGGTCACCTCATTAGTTTTCGGGGGTTGTTGCTTTGAGTTGTTCAAAGACATTCGCTTTTTCAAGGATGTTACGCACAGTATCAGTCGGTTGAGCGCCTTGTTTTAAGCGCCGTACAATTCCCGGCACATCAAGGCGAGTCTCATCCGTTCTTGGATTATAAAATCCCAACTCTTCCAAAGGACGAGCTTCCCGACGAGTCGTACTGGGCATCGCCACAATCCGATAGCTCACTTCCCGTTTTTTGCCAAATCGTTTCAATCGTAACTTGATCATCGCTTTCCTTCAGCAGTATGCTTTTCGATTCTAGACACTAAACTCCTAATCTTACCATTTTTTCACCGCTACACCCATAATTAACCATTCAGAACACAAACCCTCTCCGTACCTCCGTGTCTCTGTGGTTCCTCCCCCTCACCTTTTTAAGCTGGCCAAGCTACTACAACTGTCCAAATCCCTTCTTCTTCTTTTTCTTCTTCTTCTTGGGCGCTCCACCATAGCCTTGCCAACCGGGAGCAGGAGGCCGGCCGCCCCCAAACATCCCTGGCCCGCCACCGCCTCCAGGAAAGCCTGCGGGTAACCCCGGAAACTGGCCTTGCCCCATCTGTTGCATCATCGATCGCATCTTTTGGAAATCGCTCACCAACTTACTCACATCCTTCTCCGAATGCCCAGACCCCTTGGCAATTCGCCGCCGCCGACTCGGAGAACTCGACAACAAATCGGGATTCTTACGTTCCTCAGTTGTCATTGAACCAATCATCGCCTCCGATCGCTTCAACTGCACCTCACCCTGTTCCAACTGATCCGCATTCAACTTACCCATCCCTGGAATCATCTTCATCAGACCCCCCAGAGACCCCATACTTTTCATCAGCCGCGTCTGCTTGAGGAAATCGGTAAAATCAAACTGGGCTGAAAGGATCTTCTCCTGCATCTTCGCCGCATCGGCCAAATCCACCTCTTCCTGGGCCTTTTCCACCAGGGTCAGCACATCGCCCATGCCCAAAATCCGAGAAGCCATCCGATCTGGATAAAACGGTTGTAGAGCCTCTACCTTCTCCCCAACCCCAATAAACTTAATCGGTTGCCCCGAGATCCGCCGTACTGACAGCGCCGCACCGCCACGACTATCGCCATCCATCTTCGTCAGGATGGCCCCCGTGATGCCAATCTGTTCATGGAACGTATGGGTCAGATTGGCTGCTTCCTGACCCATCATTGCATCCACTACCAACAGCGTCTCATGGGGATTGACCACCGCCTTAATCTCGGCCAACTCCGCCATCATATCGGCATCAATTTGCAGCCGACCTGCCGTATCAATAATAACGGTGTCAATTCCCTCAACCTTCGCCTTTTCGACCCCTTGCCGGGCAATCTCTACCGGATTCGCATCTGCTCCCAGCTCAAACACCGGCACATCAATTTGTTTTCCCAGGGTAATCAACTGATCGATCGCCGCCGGACGATACACATCTGTGGCTACCAATTGACATGAGCGTTGCTGTTTGCGCAAATGCAAGGCCAACTTGGCCGAAGCCGTGGTTTTCCCCGTTCCTTGTAACCCTGCCATCAACACCACCGTTGGCGCAGGTTCCACCTGAGCTAGGGGTGCATTCTCTCCCCCCATCACCGCCACCAGCTCATCATGGACAATCTTGATAAACTGCTGATCTGGGCGTACCCCGCTCACCACTTCTGCCCCTTGGGCCCTTGATTCGACCTCAGCAATAAAATTCTTCACCACTTGCAGATTTACATCCGCTTCCAATAAGGCGCGACGGACTTCCCGCAGGGCTTCTTTAATGTTGCTCTGACTAATTTTATCTTGTCCCCGGAGGCTTTTCCAGGCAGACTCTAGGCGATCGGCGAGGGCATCAAACATAGACTAATAATCTATTGACTCAGGTTAAGTATTGTAGGCGCGATGGAAACGCAATGCGGCCATAGCTGACCTGAGAGCATTTTAGCGGAGGGTTTGGTTGGCTCGCAATCGAGTGCAACATTTAACCGAATCAAAGGCGATTTTCATACTATTTTCTTTATGATTTGTCAATCTAAACTTAGACAACTGTAAAAAATCTTTGAATTTCAGTAAAATTGCTCTACAATTCTGGTGCTTCGTATCTTAACCCCGTCACCTTAGATCAAACTATATGCTCTTAACCAAGTCCCGTCCTATTCCCACAACCCACACTACAGAGCGTACCATTGGGCGTAACTACCAAGGGTTAATCCTCCTACTGTTGATTACTCTGGGCTTGGTTGGAGGGATTGGGACTCGGTTAGTACATTTGCAACTGCTCCAAGGGAAAACCTACGAACAAGAAGCTAAAAATAACCGCATTCGGGTGATTCCCAAACATCCCGGACGCGGTAAGATTCTAGATCGCCATGGCAAAATCCTCGCCGGTAGTAGTCTTTCTCACTCCGTCTATCTTTGGCCCCTCGCCAGTCGTAAAACCGAATGGCCCACCACCCTCCAACGACTCTCAGAAATCCTAAACATTCCTGAATCAGAAATCCAAAGCCGTCTGGATCAAGCAGAATATACCTCTCCCTACCTCCTACGGATTGCCAGAGGACTCACTCCCGAAGAAGTGACTGCCCTGGCTGAATATAGCCGGGAGTTAGAAGGGATAGAAGTAGATGTAGAAGCAGCGCGGGAATATCCGTATAAAGAGGTCGCATCTCATGTTTTAGGATATACCGGAGAAGTCAACGAAGAAGACTTAGAGAAAGAGGAAAATCAAGGCTATCGTCTCGGTGACATTATTGGACAAATGGGGATTGAAGCGGCCCTAGAAAAAGAACTACGCGGGGGATGGGGAGGTCGAGAGGTAGAAGTAGACAGCAAAGGGCAAGTGGTACGCATTCTCGATCATAAAGCAGCTAAATCTGGTGATGATATCCGTTTGACCCTGGACTTAGACCTGCAAATGGCAGCAGAAGCAGCTCTAGGGAATACGAAAGGGGCGATTGTGGCCATGAATCCCCAAAATGGCGAAGTCTTAGCCATGGCTAGTAATCCCAAATTTGACCCCAACATCTTCTCTGGGCGAATTAGTGAGGCACAATGGAAAGAACTACAAGGAAAAGACCATCCCTTTGTCAACCGGGCACTGCAAGGCTTTCCCCCTGCTTCTACGTTCAAGATTGTGACCACCGCAGCAGCCATTGAATCCGGGATCTACTCTCCCCACACGGTTTTGGGAACTTACCCCTATATTCAAGTGGGAGGAATCAAGTTTTGGGACTGGAACCGGGTTGGTTTTGGGCCTTTAGATTTTACTGGAGCTATGGCTTGGAGTAGTGATACGTTCTTCTATCAAATTGCCCAAGGAATTGGCGGAGAAATCTTGATTGATTGGACGCGAAGATTTGGATTTGGGCGCAAAACTGGAATTGAACTACACCGAGAAGAAGCGGCAGGTTTAGTCGCCGATGATGCTTGGAAGCGGGAAAATATTGGGTACGAATGGTTTGTCGGGGATACGGTAAATATGTCTATTGGCCAAGGGTTTTTATTGTCTTCTCCTCTGCAAGTGGCCATGATGTTTGCAGTGGTGGCTAATGGTGGGGATTTAGTTAAACCTCATTTGGTGAAACAAGAGGGAGACGATCATATTTGGCGCGAGTCTTTAGGCCTGAGTCCGATTACCGTTGAAATTTTGCAAACGGGATTACGTCGAGTGGTTAATGCGGGTACGGGAACGGTAATGAATAGTCTTTCTTTACCGGTTAATGCAGGTAAAACAGGAACGGCTGAAGATCCCCCCCGTTTATCCCATGCTTGGTACGGGGGATATGCTCCGTTGGATAATCCAGAAGTGGTGATTGTTGCCTTTGGGGAAAACTCTGGAGGAGGTGGCGGTAAGTTTGCTGCGCCGAAAGTACGCCAGGTAATGCAAGCTTATTTTGAATTAAAGAAAAAGCGTAATTCACAGTAAGAGGGAATAGGCAATAGGCAATAGTTTGTATAGCTTAAGTTCTAAGGCTTCGAGCTGTACTTCATAGAAGAGAGAAATGCTATAGCATCGACAGAAATGGAGTCAGTTCACAGCAAACCCATCATATTGCCGCATAAATGGCGCATGATAAGCTAAAACAATCTCTTCTTTCGGTATCCCTAAGTCAACTAACTCATTGGCAATTCCTACTTCTGTACCATCATGTTGAATCCATATTTTATGATTGAGAATATCAATATGAATCAGGGGGCCAAAAATACGCATGTGGCGATTCCAGCCTGCATGAAAAACTTGGTAATGATCCTGCTGGTGGTCAAAAAATGTATACACTTCAATCTCACCATTAGCCGGTTGTGCCGAACCATAATGATTGAGTATTTTTTCAATACTTTGGCGATAATACTCTAATTTTTTCTCTGTTCTTTCCATTGTACAATTACCTGTTGATTCGGATCGAAAACCAAAATTTCTAATTGTGCTTCTTCAAGAGTGGTTTGAGCAAAAGGACGACAAAAAAACTCTTGATAGGTGAATAACGGAATGGCTAGATAAAGTGTTCGTTCTGGCTCTTGTTTTCTTAACGCTACTCGATAGCTAAAACATTGACCAATGGCCAAATGAAATTCATAAATCGTTGATGGGGCAAGAAAACTTTTTACCTCAACAGCAATTTTTTCTAGACCTCGTTCTGCGGCAATTAGCTTTTCTCCAGCAAGATCGATTTGAATACGAGCACTGTCAAAATCTAAGTAAAGAGGATCGTGAGTAATGTCCCATTCTTCTTTAACCAAGGCTATTTTAACCGTATCGTGAAAATAATCTTTTGCCGCCATGAAAGACTTAAAATTTAATCTCTATAAATCCTTATTATAACTCATACCTTCCTTCAATTCTCTTCAATTGAGATATAGTGTAGGCGTTGGGGTCTATTGGGCTTCAACCGTTTTTGATGTGTTTCTATCTTTACGGTTAGTCATGTCCAGGACGAGCGGTGTACTGTTGTGTCTGGCTTATATTGTGGGATTGCTGCTGGTTCCGGTTCCTGGTGGAAATTATGCCATGCTGGTGTTGGGAGCGATCGCCGCATTGACGCTTCCCCGATATTGGCGGATAGGGCCCAAGTCTGGGATATGGTTACTAGCGGGAACTTTGGGATTTCTAGCCAGTTTTTATTTTCATGTTCGCACTCCCCAACCCCCAGGAATAGACCTAAGTGCTTGGATGGGTCAACCGGTGATGGTGCAGGGAAAGGTACTCAGTGAACCTCGGTTGACGCGATCGCACCGTATTCAGTTTAAACTTAACATTAGTCAAATTGAAGACCAGCCGGTTCAGATCAATGCTTACACTACGGCTCCCTTATTGCAAGCCACAGGATTACATCCCGGTTATCAAGTAGAAGTGAGGGGAAGACTGTATGAACCACAACCCGCAAGCATCCCTGGAGGGTTTAATTTCCGGCACTATTTAGCTCGTCAGGGGATGTTTATTGGCCTGAGTGCCGAAACTCTCAAATTTGAGTCTAATCAGGCTTCCTGGGGCTTGTGGTGGATGCGTCAGCGAATTGTACGTTCCCTAGTGCAGGGGTTAGATGTACCTCAAGGTGTAGTCATCAGTTCCATGGTGCTGGGTCGTCGAGCTGTAGATTTACCCTTTGATATTCGGGATAAGTTTATTCAGGTGGGACTTGCTCATGTTTTGGCAGCCTCTGGGTTTCATGTGTCTCTGCTATTGGGGTTAGTGTTAACGTTAACGCAAGAATTATCCAAGCGAATCCAGTTTCGGGCGGGTGTGACCATCCTAATTCTCTATAGTGCTTTAACGGGATTTGCACCTTCGGTATTGCGAGCTTCGTTAATGGGGTTTGGGGTTGTTTTAGGGAAGTTGTTAGACCGTCGAGTAAATATTTTAGGTTCATTATTATTGACGGCAACCCTATTACTTTTGGTTAACCCATTGTGGATTCAAGATTTAGGATTTCAGTTGAGTTTTTTGGCGACGTTGGGGTTAGTGGTTACTGTTCCCGTGTTGATGGAACTGTGGGATTATGTGCCACCAGCGATCGCCTCTGGGTTGGCCGTTCCTATCAGTGCATTTCTCTGGACGTTTCCCCTACAGTTGTATCATTTTGGCGTACTGCCTCCCTATGGAACTTTAGTTAACTTGGTCACTCTACTCTTAGTCATAGTTCTGACACTGGGGGGAATGGTTTCAGCTTGTGTTGCTTTGATTTGGCCATTTTTAGGGAGCTTGGTCTCTAGTGTTCTTTATTATCCCACAGTCGCGTTTCTGGCGATTATTGATGGGTTTACTGAGCTACCGGGTAATTCAGTGGCAGTAGGCAAAATTTCAGTGATTCAGTTGCTCGTGCTATATGGTGTATTTGGGTTGTTTTGGTTCAAGGACAGGATCAGAATTAAGGCTAAGAAGATGCTACTGGGAATGGGGATTAGTGTGGCGATCGCCGTAGTGGTGATTCCCTTATGGTACAGTCAACAGTATATGTGTCAGGTGACGGTGTTTGCGACTCGTACCCCAACAGTAGCGATTCAGGATCGAGGTAAAGTGGTGTTGGTGAATACTCCAGATTTTGGAGTGGCTCAGTATACCCTAATTCCATTTTTCCAATCCCAAGGGGTGAATCAATTGGATGCTGGAATAATGCTTACTAGACAAGAGCGCGCGATACAGGGGTGGTTAAAGATTTTGGACACATTACCTATACGCCGATTTTACCAGATTGGTGACCCCACAACCCAGGTAGAGCAGAAGATTGAGGAAAAGGTAAACACTTATCAAGTCTTACAAGTAAATCAGGGTTTAAAGTGGAACACCTTGAGCATTGAAGGCTTGAGTTTAGATCCACAAGTTTTGGAAGTTCAGTTAGAAAATCAACGTTGGCTGGTTTTAAAAGGGAGTGGTTTCACAGGGAATTTTTGTGAGGTGCAGTCCTGGTGTAGTTCTCAGGCTCAGGAGACGGTGTTGATTTGGTCTGGTCGGGGGTTAGCGGGAGAGGTGATAGAAAAAATACAGCCAAAGGTGGCAATCTCTCTTTCTGAGGATCTCGATCCAGCCATTTTATCCGCATTGACAGCCATAAATACCCAAGTGTTTTTAACCGGAAGAGATGGAGCCATTCAATGGAATTCTCAACGAGGATTTAGCACCACTTCTGATTCACAATCTCAGAACGATGTTGCATTTTGAAGTTTAGGATTTATAATCAAATCAGGAAATTAATCAATTTTTATGCTAATCGAGTTTAGTGTTACCAACTATCGCTCAATTAATGAATGTCAAACTTTAAGTCTGGTGGCTTCTGAAGATGTGGATCGGTTCTGGGAAAGCCATACGTTTGCCGCACCCAATTCTAAGGATCTACACTTGCTCAAGAGTACAGCAATTTATGGGCCGAATGCGTCGGGAAAAAGTAATTTAGTTCGCGCTCTGAAAACCTTTCAAAATATTGTCATCAATTCCGCCAGTCGAATGCAAGAAGGAGATGAATTTGATGTTCAGTTTTTTGTTCTGGAATATGAAATGAAATCGACCCTCCATATTCTATACTCCAGCAGTATTACAGAATTAAAAATTATATTTATTCAGAATAAGATTCGCTATGAATATGGAGTGATTTTATACAAAACTCATGTAATTGAAGAATGGTTAATTGCTTACCCGAAACAACGAGTGCAAACTTGGTTTACTCGCAAACATAATATTGACAATAAAGATTTGAGGCCTAGAGATCGTGGGTATGAATGGTCGTTCCCCAGCTTAAAAGGTGAAAAGCAACGAATCAAGAATTTAGTGCGCCCCAATTCATTGTTTTTATCCCATGCAGCTCAAAATAATCATCCTCAACTGCTAGAGGTGTTTAATTGGTTCAAGACGAATTTAAATGTGATCACAACGCTGGAGTCTAAAGACAACCATCGAGCATATACGGCTAATAAATGCATGTCCGATCCAAATTTTCACAGTAAGATTGTTAAATTACTGAATCAATCTAATAATGAAATCGATCATATTAATTTTGAAGACGGAAAAATTGTTTTTGCCCATAAGACCTATGAAAAAGGCACTTCTACTCATAATATTCCACAAAGTTTGTTGATCGATGATGAGTCTGATGGGACACAAAGACTGTTTGAATTAGGGGGAGTATGGATTGAAGCGTTACAAGAGGGCAAGGTGATCGTCATTGATGAACTCGAAAGAAGTCTTCATCCTACTTTAGCTCGTAGTTTGGTAGAAATGTTCCATACTCCAGAGACGAATCCCCACCATGCTCAGTTGATTTTTACAACCCATGATACCACCCTTTTAGATCGAGATTTGTTTCGCCAAGATCAAATTTGGTTTACGGAAAAAAAGCGACAAAAGACGCATTTATATTCACTATTAGAATTTCGTCCCCGTGAATATGAATCGTTACAAAGAGGTTATTTACTCGGTCGCTATGGTGCGATTCCATTTGTAGGAGGTCTGAAAATTTAATCATGCCACATAAAGGAAAATCGAAGAATGAATTGAGACGTAAGCAGGGCGCTCGAAAGCCGAAAGACTATTTTCTTATTGTGGTAGAGGGTGAGACAGAATATCAATATTTTCAATCTCTGAAAGAGGAACTGCAATTAGTGACAACTAAGATTAAAGTAGTTCCAGCGTCTAGAGGAAAGAGTGGTGATGCAAGAAAAGTGGTGCAAGAAGGGAAGCGATTGCAAGAGAAAGAAAAACCTGATCGCCTCTATTGCGTATTTGATGGCGATCGCCCAGAATTTGAGATAGCGTGTAAAATGGCTAGAGATAATGAACAGATCTTCTCGGTTCCCTGTTTTGATTTATGGTTTTTACTACATTTTGAGTATACGAGTCGTCCATTGACCAGCGATCAGGTGTACCAAAAATTGGACAGAATATTTAAGAATAAGGATATTCTTAAGCGTAATGAATCTTATACAGATGAAAAAGGGCGAGATTATTATAAGCATCTCCGAAAAGAACAGGAGAGGGCTATTCAACATACGAAACGGTTAATGAAAGAGCAAGAGGACAATGACTCCAATAACCCCTTAACCAAAGTTCATTTATTGGTTGAGGAGTTGAAAAGGGCGAAAATGATGTGATGAATGTTTTCTAGGGACACACAGCGATCGCCTATTCCTCATTGCCTCATTACCCTAATGGCTCCGGTAAAGTAAGGTGGCGCGGGTGAACAAATTTACCCTCGAAGTTGAGGGCTTTGTCTTGGAACATGCGGGAGTTGGCCAGTTCTTGGCGCAGTTGGGCCCGTTCTAAGGAGTCGGGAGTGTCGGCGATCAGGTGGATGAGGAGGCGAGTCGCGAGATCGCGGCCAGAGACTTGGATGCGTTTTTTGCTGGGGTTGAAAAGGATGCCATACCAGAGGGATTCAGGATGATCCATGTGACTGAAACCGCCTTGAGTATCGTAAGTGCAAAGTTGGCTGAAGATGCGGGTGAGGCTGAGGTGGTGCTGGTACACGAGGATACCGATCGCGCGCACGAGGGCAATTTGACCCACAGGGCGAAACAACATATGACCTGCACCATCATGGCTTTCAAAGCTAAACCGGCGTAGGTCGGTACTCAACGTTCCCATTTCTAAGGCTTGGTAGCTGGGCAGAGTGGCAAGATGGTCAAAGAGGGTAGAAAAAGTGGCCATAGCTTCTTCGAGTTCTTCATCTTCCGGGCGTAGGGGAATCAGTCCTTTTTCCGTAGGGTTCCAGTGGGGATAAGGATGCTGAAGATAGGCTTGAGCCATATCTTTGAGAGCGGGGAGAGTGGTGAGAACAGTGGATTTGGTCGAGACAGTGGCGCTGTCGAAATTAACTCTAGGGTGACGATCGCCATCTGCTTTCAGCAGGGAGTGTTTAACAGCAATACGACGGGCAACAATAGAAAATCCATCATCTTCATTCAAAAGCGCCAGTTGACCAGCACTGAGGCGCACCGCCATCAGGTTGACATGGACAAAAATAGAGCGGATGCGACTCCTAGCTTGGTCGCGGGTTTCGCCAGGGAGAACGGCGGGAATAATTTCTAGACCGATGGTTTCTTGCCCCAGGCTTTGTAGTTGACTGGGGGTGATGGGGTAGTGCTGGTAGAGATCTTCGGCCGTGATGCTCGAGCCAGTAGGCTTTTTGTTTTTCTTATATTTGGGTAGGGAACCACTACGGATCAGTTCCATCAGGCCTTGGATACCCATGAGCCGATGTTGGCCGTCGAGGGCAAAGAGCGAGAAACTGGGATCGAGGTTAAGCAATCCCAGAGTTTGCTCGCGGTTCAGGGGAGTAAATTGGGCGGCTGACTCAGTGGCGAGATCTCCATCCCATTCTGGAGCGTAGGGTTCTTCGACCCAAGGAGCGTCAATCACGGCGAGGAGGGGAGGAAATTTGTGGTTGGGACGGACAGCGAGATATTGGGCTAAGGGGGCTTGGCGGGACCAGTCGAGGGGGCGCTGTTGCAGTTGTTCAATGGTTTCAGCATCCCGGATGGGATTGTGAGTTTGGGGGTCGAATTTTTGTTGAAACAGAGGCAGTTGGTGGGCAAAACGAACCCGATTAGAGACCCATTCGAGGGTCACAGAGGCCAGATAGGCTTGGCTTTCTCCCATTTGGTTTTTTTGTACGAAGAGTTGGTGCGGGTGGCGATCGAGTTCGTCGAAGATGGTCATTGGGGAATTAAGTAATGAGTGGGGAATTAAGGTTAAAGTTGATTATCTCATTGATATCAGCCCGTTGTTTCTCCAGGGTTGTGGACTCTCCCTGGATCGGTTTGCTTTGTGTCTCCCTCCCTATTGCTCATGTTTAGGCCAGGTTTAGGGGTACAATAGCCTACGGTTAGCTAAAACGGCGGGAGAGCAACGTGCTCTGCCGTTATCAAGTGTTCGTTATTCTCCCCTGATCATGCCTAAAGTTCTCGTTTGCGATCCTATCGATCAAGCTGGAATTGATATCCTATCTCAAGTTGCTCAAGTTGACATCAAAACTGGCCTTCCGGTTGAAGAACTCATGAAAATCGTTCCGGAATACGATGCCCTCATGATTCGCTCAGGAACCCGTGTCACCGCAGACATCATCGAAGCAGGTGTACAACTAAAAATCATCGGTCGTGCCGGGGTTGGGGTTGATAATGTAGATGTTCCCGCTGCTACCCGCAAAGGGATTATCGTCGTTAATTCACCAGAAGGCAATACGATCGCCGCTGCTGAACAGGCCCTGGCCTTAATGCTATCCCTGTCCCGTCATATTCCCGATGCTAACCAGTCTGTGAAAAATGGCCAGTGGGAGCGCAAAAAGTTTGTTGGCACTGAAGTCTATAAGAAAACCCTAGGAATTGTTGGCTTAGGCAAAATTGGCTCCCATGTAGCCGCAGCCGCTAAAGCGATGGGAATGAAGCTCATTGCCTTCGATCCCTTTATCTCCGAAGAACGGGCGGATCAATTGGGCTGTCGGCTTGTGGATATGGATGTTCTCATGCAAGAATCCGATTACATTACCCTCCACATTCCCAAAACTCCAGAAACGGCCAATTTAATCAATGCGGAGTCTTTGGCAAAAATGAAACCCACTGCCCGGATTATTAACTGTGCTAGAGGGGGAATTATTGATGAAGCGGCCTTAGCTGAAGCCTTGAAGAATGGTCAAATTGCTGGTGCAGCCCTTGATGTATATGCCAGTGAACCCCTGGGTGAATCTCCTTTGACGGAATTAGGTAAAGAGGTGATTTTAACCCCTCATCTAGGCGCTTCCACGACGGAAGCCCAGGTCAATGTCGCGGTTGATGTGGCTGAACAAATTCGGGATGTGCTTCTGGGACTGCCTGCACGCTCGGCAGTGAATATTCCCGGACTACATCCGGATGCATTGGAACAGTTGCGCCCCTATTTGCAATTGGCGGAAACGTTGGGTAATCTGGTTAGTCAGCTTGTGGGCGATCGCGTAGAAAGCCTCAATATTCACCTACAAGGGGAACTGGCCAATAACCAAAGCCAACCCATTGTCATTGCCGCACTCAAGGGTTTGCTCTCACGAGCGCTGCGGGAGCGTGTTAATTATGTGAATGCCTCTATCGAAGCTCAAGAGCGAGGCATTCGCGTGATTGAAACCCGTGATGCCAGTATCTGCGATTATAAAGGGTCTCTGTTGTTGCAAGCAAAAGGTCCCTCAGAAGAACATGAAGTCACCGGTACACTCCTGGGTGATGGCGAAATTCGGATTACTATGGTTGATGGATTTCCGATTAACGTGCCACCCAATCAGCATATGCTGTTTACCCGTCACCGAGATATGCCAGGGATCATTGGTAAAATTGGATCTTTGTTGGGTAGTTTTAATGTCAATATTGCCAGTATGCAAGTCGGACGGCAAATCGTGCGTGGCGATGCGGTCATGGTACTGACGATTGACGATCCCTTACCCGAGGGGATTTTAGAGGAGATTCTCAAGGTTGCTGGAATTCGGGATGCCAATACAGTGATGTTGTAGCCTTTAGGGACTGTAGGAGCGAAAGATTTTTCGCCCCTACAACCTGGGTTGAGGTAAAAAACAGGCTGTATCTGATCGCCCAACAGACCCCAATTAGGTTAGGATGAGACCTAATTAAGCAACCGTGATGGGCACACCTGCAAACCAGCACATATGAAAGCCTGGGAATTTCTCATTCAAAAAGACGGCGATCGCGCCTGGTTACCCCTAGAACCCCCTAGTGTAGAAGTTTTAGAGGGACAATATCGTTTAGTCCTGCGCTCTAACTATCCACAAACGGCGATCGCCATTCACCTCAGCTACCAATTGCAACCCTCCTCCCCTCCCCAAGTTCAAACCCGTCAGCACCACACCAACAAAGAAGGCCTGATGGTCGTCTTTCCCTACACTTACCTGAAACCAGGACTGTGGGAAATTGCTTGTATTGCCCATCCTCCAGACCAACCTCCCCAAAACTATCAAGTTTCCCTAGAATCGTTATGTCTAGATCCAGAACCAGATGAAGTAGAAGAAGAGATAGAACCTGAAGCACCCCAAGAATCTGAAGAATCCGAAGCCTATGATAGTAGCTTCTTTGACGTTCCTCCTCCCCCAGAACGACCCAAACCGACTCCAGTTTTAGGCTCCTCATCATCCTGGGAAAACCTGGATCTGTCCTCTTTAGAACTCATTCTCGATCGCACCATGTATGTGCAAACCAGCAACACTCCTATTACCATAACAGGGCAGTTACGCAGCGATCGCCCCCAAACCTTTCCCCAACCCATCGGCCTGCAACTGGCCATTACTCTGCAAAACCCCCAAAACCTGGAAATTCTCCAAGCACTTAAACACCAGCTTATTGTGCAAAGTCTACCCGTTCCCTTTGAATACAGCTTTAACTTACCTCCCTTAACCTCCCTGTGTTTTATCCTCGGACAAGCTCAACTCTTTGACTCCTGGTCAACTCCAGCTCTTCCCGCTCAAGACCCCCAAACTCCGCCAACCCCCCTCACCGAAACCCAATTTAGTATTACTACCGGTTTGCAACAACTCATGGAGGCCATTACCGATCAACGAGATACGGAGGAAACCAGCAAACCATCCATTCTGCCCTTCCCTCTAACGAGCGATTCCATCCCTCCGCCTGCGGCTGTCAACCCTCCCACTGTCAACCTCGACCTATTCAACATCGCTAAAGAGTCCCCACCAGAGACCGATCAACCCTGGAAAGCGTCCGCATCCCCTTCCCTTCCTCCCCAACTGTTTCCCCCCTCTGACTCTCCCAAAGTCAAATATCTGCAATTACCCTCACTCCAAGGCATCCAACCCCCTCCCGATCTCGATTTACCCCAGCTTCCCCCTTCATCTGAACTCCCCAAACCCAAGCTCAATCTCACCTTACCCCCCCTGAATCTCAACCACAAAGCCCAGGAAGAAACGGCCGAACTCCCAGAACCCTCTCCCCCTTCCCCCGTAGATGAAGCATTTCACTCCCTACATCTGCAAGATAAATTTAGCGAGCGACTCAACGATCTAGCTAAAGAGGCAGAAGATTGGGTAGAAGATAATACCAACTCAGAAGAAGAAGAGGCGATCGCGGCAGACTTTGAAGAAGATGATGTGATTGAAGGCGAGTTAGTCGAAGAGGACTCTACCCATAGTTTAGAAGGTACCGCTAGTTTTCCCTTGCTCCTCGCGCCAGCAGAAGAGTCCCAAGAAATTGTCTTAGATCGGAGCTACGCCCAGGCACATATTGGATCTGAAGCTCCAGAAGAATCATCTGAACCAGAAGCCCTATCTTTTCCACCTCCTTTACCGACTCCCCTCTTAGAAGCACCAGAGCGGGACTGGATCGCTGAAGAAATTATTCCCATTAAAGCCTCTTTAGCCACGCGATCGCCGAATATCCACATCAAATACTGGTTAGTAGATGCCCAAACCCGTACCCTCTTAGAAGAACCGCGCTGGATCGTCGATCTGGTTCCGGATGGTCGAGATCGTCGCAGTATTCTGTTTAACTTTACTGTCCCCAAAGGAGCCATGGAAATCCAATTTGAGGCGATCGCCGTCGAACTGATCGGTCAGCGGGAAAGCCATAAAACCAGTTTCCGCCGCCTGATCGTTCCCCCCAACTTACGCCAAGTCACGTTTGAGGAACTCGAACCCTAGGGCAATTCCTGATGCAATTGCTAAACTAGGAAAAATCTGATCAATAACTCGTGACCCATGTCCTTAATCTCCAAACTCTCCTGTCTCAGCCTAACCTCCCTCCTGGTTAGTCTCACCTCCCCTGCATTAGCTCAACTTCCCCTTACCCCTGCCAGTTTTGAAGACTTCCTTCCCACCTTATTAACGCCCCTCGAACAACAAGCTTATCAGGCGATCGGACAAGAAAAAGCCCTAGAATTAGCCCAACAAACATGCAGCGCCTTAAACTCTGGACAAACCCTCGAAGAACATATCAACACGGTAGCTCAACAACTCGCTGCACAAGGCGTTACCGAAACACAAGCACAAGCCGTTGCTGGATTCAGTAGCAAAGTCATTGTTGCTGGCGTTGCCACCCTTTGCCCCGAACACCTCACCAACTTACAACAACTTCAACTCCCCAGTCCTTAAACACTCAACAATCAACAGGGAAAAGCATCTCGTTCTCTGTTCTAAATCACTAATCCCCAACTATGCCCATTATTCTCACGCTGACTGTTGTTGTTCTTGGTTTAATTTCTTTCATTACAGAATGGCTACCTGCCGATATTACCGCTCTCTCCATTGCCATTGCTTTAATGTTACTGGGACTGGTCACTCCTGAAGAAGGGATTTCTGGCTTTAGTAATCCTGCCACAATCACCGTTATGGCCATGTTTATCCTCAGTGCAGGAATCACCAAAACCGGTGTGATTCAAGTTGTCCGGAACCGGATAATCCGTTGGGCAGGAAATCATCCCTCTCAGCAAGTTTTCGTCATGGGTTCAATTGTCGGGCCTATCTCAGGATTCATTAATAATACCGCAATTGTAGCTATCTTTTTGCCGATTATTGAAGAATGGAGTAAACGCCAAAAAATTTCACCCAGTAAGTTACTCATTCCCTTATCTTATTCCACAATTTTAGGCGGATTGCTCACCTTAATTGGCACATCAACCAATATTCTTGCCAGTGGTGTATCGGCTCAACTCGGCTATGGTGAATTTTCAGTCTTTCAGTTTACCAAATTGGGAGTATTAGTATTTATTATTGGCCTCACCTATTTAGCTTTAGTCGCGCCCAAATTACTCCCCGATCATCAAACTCACCTTGTAGGAGAAGATTATAACCTTAAAGACTATGTCAGTGAAGTCGTCATTAGTCCGCGATCGAGCTTAATTGGTAAGACGTTACAAAGAACCAAAATTCAGCGTAAATTTGACTTAGATGTACTCGAAATTATTCGTGATAAACAGCGCTTTTCCCAACCTCTAGGGGATAAAGTTCTAAATGCCGGTGATATTCTCGTGATTCGGAGCAGTCGAGACGAATTACTCAAAATTCGAGAATCCAGGGGGCTAGAAATTTTAGCCGATGTCAAATTTCAAGAACAACCCATAGAAAAAGTCATCGCTTCAGGAGAAGAAAAAATTGCAGAAGTTCTAATTTTATCGAATTCAAGATTGATTGGAACTACCTTAAAAGAATTGCGATTTAGACAACGCTACAATGCGACCGTATTAGCCATTAGAAGAGGTGCAGAATTCGTCCAAGGACGACTCGGTAAAATCCGATTGAAATTTGGAGATTTGTTATTAATTCAAGGGCCAAGACAGAGTTTCTTGGGTTTACAAACGACCCGTGAGTTACTGGTTTTAGAAGAAAAACCTGTAGATATTTCAAGGCGACAAAAAGCAAAGACAGCCCTAGGAATTACAACCGGAGTGATTTTGTTAGCCGCTTTTAATATCTTGCCGATCTTAGTCAGTTCTTTAACTGGCGTAGTGTTAATGATTATGACGGGATGTTTAAAACCAGGGGAAATTTATGGGTCTGTGCGCTGGGATGTCATTTTCCTCTTAGCCGGTTTAATTCCCCTAGGTATAGCGATGAATAAATCTGGGGCAACTCAATGGTTGGCTCAAAACTTAATCCATTTAGGAGGAAATTTTTCCGGTTATTGGATACTGTTTTTTTTCTTTATTATTACTTCCCTGCTCACCGAAATTCTTTCTAATAATGCCTCCGTCATTCTAATGTTACCCATTGCTGTGGAAGTCGCTAAAACCCTAGACTTGAACCCCTATGCTTTTATGTATGCGGTTGTTTTTGCTGCCTCCAATAGTTTTATGACTCCGATTGGATATCAAACGAATGCCATGGTGTATAGTCCAGGAGGCTATAAGTTTTTTGACTTTACCAAAGTGGGCGCACCTTTAAGTATCTTAATGATGTTTACAGTTCCCTTATTGATTAACTTTATCTATGGTTTATAGGCAACGGGTAACCGGTAATGGTAAACATTCCTTTCGCACATAAATACAGTGTCGCGTGGCTTGACTGAGTGGAGTGATAAAGGCATCTATCCAGATTAACTTTCCTCTTAAACTGCGTAGGGTTTGGTTGAGGATTTTTTCCTCGTCCTGAGTCCAGCGCCCCCGATATAAAATGACCAGACCCCCTGGTTTCAAAAAGGGAAAGGCATACTGTACACAGACTTCAGCTTTGGCTACAGCTCGGATTAAACAAAAATCATACTGTTGATAATAGTCGGGTTGATGATGAATCTGTTCGGCTCTGCCCACAGTAGCCCTAATATCGGGTAACTTTAGAGTGGCGATCGCCTCTTCTAAAAACAGGATCTTCTTTTGCGTACTATCGAGCAACGTTAACTCTAATTGCGGATAAATTGCTCCTAAACTAAACGCCACCGGAAATCCAGGAAATCCTCCCCCAGTCCCAATATCCAGACCTCGCAGGGGTCGATCCGTAGTCCACGGTTGGAGCGGTAAATCTTGCGGTTGAGGGGAAGATAGACCAAACGCCAGAGGGCGAATAGAATCCCATAAATGCTTTTCCCAAAACTCGGTTGGCTCAGTAATGCGGGTTAAATTCATGTGACGATTCCCCGCTAAAATTAAGCCATAGAGCTGCTGGAATTGATCTAATTGGCTGGGGGTAGGTTGCCAACTCATCGTTTGTTGCCAAATCTCCAGAGAAGGAGGTAAGGGAGGAATGGATTGCAAAATCTCCATTTGTCACAAGTTATAGCGCTTCGCGCTAGGGAATAGGTAATAGGGAATAGGTAATAAGGTCGGAGAATTGGATCACCATTGGCTATCACGAAAGATATCGATTCCATAGAACCAACAATTAGGGGGCTAGGAGATCTAGCCCCCCCAGCACATCAGGGATTTACCTGATTGTGGCAATCTACGCTTCCTCGTTGTTTAACAAGTTCTGAATCTGATTTAAAGCGGCTGCACCAATATTGAAAAGGGCCCATCCTCCAGCTATAGCGATCGGTAGTAAAACAACGACTACACGCCAATCCATAGTTTTTTCCTCCAGATTCAGTAAAGTTTTTTATCGGTTTATCTTACTTCTAGTTGTACCGCAAAGTGAGACGCTTTTGACATTCTATGCTCTAAAGAGACGCAGATTCTTCAGGAAGTACATGAAGACGGGGCATAACCGACTCCCATTCTTCCTGGTATACTCTCAATTCCTCAAGTGACCAAATCTGGAAAGCAGTCATGAATGGCTGGATGGACAATATGATTATTCTTGATATTCACTCCCTTGGCCAAAGCAGGATTTTGCTTCAGAGCGCCGACTCCCGCATGGGCTAATTGCAACACATAGGGCAGGGTTGCATTATTCAAGGCTTGGGTTGCTGTCCAAGGTACGGCTCCTGGCATATTGGGGACACCATAATGGACAACCCCTTCCTCTATATAGATGGGTTGGGTGTGGGAAGTGGGGTGCAGAGTTTCGATACATCCCCCTTGATCAACGGAAACATCAATCAGCACCGAGCCAGGTTTCATTCTCCCCACTAAACTGCGGGCAACCAATTGAGGGGCACGACGACCTAAGACTAATACAGCCCCAACAAGCAGATCTGCCTCGGGAACCACTCGTTCAATTTGCGCCGAATTACTATAGAGCAGTTCCACTCTGGAACCAAATAGGGTTTCTAGCTCTGCCAGGCGCTCCACATTAATATCTAGAATTTGGACTTTGGCTCCCATTCCTATGGCAATGCGGGCGGCTTCTGTACCAACGACCCCCCCGCCAAGAATAACTACTTGTCCGGGACTAACTCCTGGAATACCGCCTAATAGAACTCCTCGCCCCCCCTGTTGTCGCTCTAAGAAACGGGCCCCAAACTGCACAGATAGCCGGCCAGCAATAACGCTCATGGGCGTGAGCAGGGGTAGGCGACCATCGGGTAATTCTACGGTTTCATAGGCGATCGCCAATGTCCCCGATTTTATTAATTTTTCCGTTAAGGGGCGATCGGCCGCCAAATGTAGATAAGTAAACAATAACTTTCCAGAAGTCAAAAACCCATACTCAGAAGCTAACGGTTCCTTTACCTTTACTACCAACTCCTGATCCCAGGCCAGATCTGGAGAAGGGACAATCTTTGCCCCCACATCTAAGTAATCTCCATCTATGAACCCAGCCCCGTCACCTGCTCTAGTTTCCACAAAGACCTGATGACCCCGTTCAGTCAACACCCGTACACTACTAGGGGTGAGTCCCACCCGAAATTCTTGATCTTTCCGTTCTTTAGGAACTCCGATATCCATCAATTACCTCTTCATGCTGAAATCCCTCTAGATCCAGCTTATATCAATTAAAAATTAAAAATGGGTAAGTTGGGGGCAAATTAGCTGACTACGAGGCGATCAGGGATCTAGAGGCTTTCTGCCTTTCCTACTCCCTATTCCCTAGGGAATAGCCTGTATTGCTTAGGGTCTAAGGTTTCAAGCTGTACTCCTCCAGAAGAGAGACGTGCTATATAACTGCTCTAGGGTATTCCTGACTGAGCAGAAAGGACTCAAATGGCATTATAATTAGGGGAAATATTAAGAATTGTAAACTTTAACGACTTTTATCCTCAATTATGGCTGAACTCAAACCCACTGTATCCCCCAAACTCCCTCAACCCAAACTCGGATTTAACGATTATGCCGAGCGCCTCAATGGTCGAGCCGCCATGGTCGGTTTTAGCGTTACTCTAGTCATTGAATACGTCACCGGACAGGGTGTTCTAAGTTGGTTAGGATTAAATTAAAGGGCAAAGCAAAAGGCCCCAGTCTCTTGTGAACGTGAATCTTCATAGAGAAATGATCTGAGGACAACAAGTAGGGGCAAACAAGATGCAAGCCCCTACTGCCTTTTCTAGAGCGCCAAGCGCTCTAGCTAATCCTGATCATCCTCCATTGGATCATAGATTAGCTCTTCCTCCTCCAAATCTAAATCCATATCGATCGCCGGCTCGGCCTTTTTTGGCTTTCCTTTCGGGGTTTTGCCCTTTTTAGTCCCTGGCTTCTGGGCGCTCGATTTCGGATCTAAGCGGTAGGCTGTGCGGTCATCGACCACCAAATCCTGCAAATCATCCACATCCGACTCTGAATTATCAAACATCGGATACGACATATTCCGGCCAGTCGGAGCAGAAAACTCATCAGACATCACCCCATATTCAGAATCATCAGACCCACCCGAATATCCATGGCCAGGCAAGAAGCTGTCCGATAGACCCGATCCCACAATTTCGTCATCGAGATCCCCCCTCGTATCATAATCCGGGGCAATTTGGCCCCTAAACCCATCCTCATAGGCATTAAACCCAGTTCCCGCCGGAATCAAGCGCCCGATAATCACATTTTCCTTCAAGCCCCTCAACCAGTCCGACTTACCCTCGATCGCGGCCTCCGTCAGCACCCGCGTCGTCTCCTGGAAACTCGCCGCACTAATAAAGCTATCCGTATTCAACGAAGCCTTCGTAATCCCCAGCAGTACTGGAGTATACCGGGCAGGTGCACCCCCCGTAATCGACATCGCCTCATTCACTTGCTCCACTTGGTATAACTCCATCAGCTCCCCAGGTAACATCGTCGTATCTCCCCCATCATCCAGGCGCACCTTAGAAGTCATCTGGCGAACAATCACCTCAATATGTTTGTCCGCAATATCAATCCCTTGGGACTGGTACACCCCCTGCACCGCATCCACCAAAAATTGTTGCACCTCAGCCAAAGCCGCCATCGCCGCTTCGTAATGGGACATTCCCTGCTCCAAATACCAGCCAAACTTAATCTCCAGCAGTTCGTGGGGATTTTGTTGACCATCAGAAATCGGGCCTCCCGCTTCGACTCGTTCCCCTTCCACCACCATCAAGCTCTGGCCGGGCAGCAGCGTATACGTGGTCAAAGTCCCATCAATTTCCACAACGCGGATGGCTCGCACGTCATCTTCCCCTTCCACTGTTTGGATTTCTCCAGGACGACGGGCCAAGACACAGGCTTCCTTCGGTTTGCGTGCTTCTAGCAGTTCTTCAATCCGGGGCAGACCTTGAATAATATCCCCCGTTTTAGCCCGCTCGAAGACCAACAGAACCAGTTTATCGCCCCGTTGGACCAGTCCCCCGTCTCCCAGGTGCAGGACCGCACCCGGAGAAACTCGGTACGGACGGGCAGAACGCAGGACTAGAGTTTTGTCGGTGGGGTCAATAAATTCAACCTTGCTCGACTCTGGAAGCCGAATGCCCGGCGCAACTTCCTCTCCCGCCACCAGTAGGTCTCCTTCCTTCACTTGGAGCTGGTCGATTTGCTCTTGCAGATCTAGGGTTCGGCGATCGCTCCCTCGAACCACCAGCAACCGTCTAACCTGCTCATCCTCCTCCCGCAGCCCAGCAATTTCCCCCGGGGAATTACACAGAATCTCCGTCGAAGCAATCACATCCCCAGCCCCAACTTCGGCCCCATCGGCCACCAACAGTTGCGTCCGGATTTGTCCTTGGGTCAAGTCCGCTATCCCTTCCCGGCGAATCAACAGAGACTCCAAAATCACCAACTGGAGGCGCATCACTTCAATAACCTCTCCCTCCTCCGTCGTTTCGTTCAACTCCGGAGCCGGCACCAGTTCAATGTCGGCCACCAGTTCTAAGCCCTGCAAAGAACTCGCTCCCGCACTCGAAGTCTGGCCCGCATAGTCTGGGTTAATCTCCAGGATTAAATGGGTGCGCACCAAGTCTACCCCTTGAACCGACTTAATCCGCTCGCCATCCTTATAGGGCAACCGTTGCGCCGTGCGCAGTTGAATCAAATCCTTCTCCCCCGTCGAAGTAGACGGCCCCGGAGGATTATCCGAAACCGGGTACTCCGCCACCGGGCGCAACAGGGCACCCATCCCTTCCGGGGTTTGGACAATCTCTAGGGTGCAGAGCTGCTCGACTTCTTGGCCCATGACCCTTTCTGGGGGACGGACGATGCCTTCCGCGGGCATCTGTTCCGGGTCCGTAATCAGATGGAGTTCTCCCGGTTTAATGATGATTTCCCGCAGAATGTCGTTTTTCTGCACCACCGTGACGATCCCAGAGGTTTGGCAGAAGATGTCTTTGACCACCTCTGTTCCCGCTTCTACATATTGCCCATCTTCGACCATCAGCAGGGAAATATCCTTGTTCACTTCGTGGGACTCTTCCGGAATCCACAGTAGGGTTCCCCCCTTCACCACTTCTTGTCCGTATTTGCTCGTGCCGCTGCGCCGTTTCGTTTCAATGCCCGCATAACGGACCGTTCCCCCCGTCAGGGTGCGATAGCTCTGGTCAATCAGTTCGGCAACGACTTGGCCAGAGGTCACTTTACTTCCCGGGGTGGCCAGCAGGGAAAACTGCTCGCCCTCGCGGGTCGTGATTAAGTAGATTTCCTTGCTGCCTTTGTCTTTAATTGTCACCGTTGCCTGGTCTAAAGTGACTTGGGCGGTGATAATTTCCACTTCCCGCCCTTCCGGGCCATCGGGCAGGCGCACCAGTCCCCCATGTTTGGTGGTGATGGTACTCATGGCCAGGACATCGAGCGATCGCACCTGGTCTTGGTTTTTGACCACCGGTTTGGCATCCGAGGGCAGGTTATAGACTTCTCCAGATAAGACCCAAATCAGGCCGCCTGTCCGGGCAATCACCGTCGTTGCCCCTTGGCGATCGCGTTTTTCTTCCGGGATGATGCCTTCAAAACAGACTTCTCCGGCAATATCCGTACTCACATCCTTCGTTGCTCGCTCCGTAGAACGGCTGGCTGCCCTCGAAGGAGGCGTATTGGCAATAATCGTCCCGGGTTTAATCATCTGCCCATCTTCGACCAGCAGACGAGACCCCGCACTGATGGGAATTTTGTGGATATTGTGTTTTTTCTTCTGGTCAAGAGCACCGCCACTCTGCTCGGTTTGGCCCGCCTCCAACTCCCGAATTTCCACATCTACAATCAGCTCCAGTACCCCTCCTGTTTCTACCCGAATTTCTTGGCCCTGTTTGCTTTTAACCTTACGGGTTTTGACTTCGGCATAGTTGATTTTGCCCCCCGTCGGAGCCAGGATATCCCGGGCTGCCCCAGAGAATACGCCCCCCGTATGGAATGTCCTCATCGTGAGCTGGGTCCCCGGTTCGCCAATCGACTGGGCGGCAATAATCCCCACTGCTTCCCCTAAATCCACTGGGGCATGGTGGGCCAAACTCCAGCCGTAGCATGCCTGGCAAACCGAGCGCGCCGCTTCGCAGGTCAGAGGCGATCGCACTTTGACCGTTTTCCGGTGTTGGGCCACTGCTTTGGCGAGCTGCTCACTGAGCCAATCATTGCGCTTGGCCACCAACTCCCCGGTTTCCGAGACCACATCTTCAGCCAAAGAGCGACCCAACAGGCGATCGGCTAGGGGAATCAGGGTGCGATCGCCCTCACACATCGCCTCCACGGTAATTCCCCGGGCTGTTCCGCAGTCGAGTTCCCGAATAATCACATCTTGGGACACATCCACCAAGCGCCGGGTTAAATATCCACTATCTGCCGTCCGGAGCGCCGTATCCACCAGACCTTTTCTGGCTCCATAGGAGGAAATAATATACTCGGTTACGGTTAACCCTTCCCGGAAATTGGTTTTAATGGGCAAGGAAATAATTTCCCCCTGGGGATCGGCCATCAGCCCCCGCATTCCCACCAACTGACGCACCTGGGAAATATTCCCCCGTGCCCCAGAAAACGCCATCATATACACGCTATTCAGGGGATTAGTCGCTTTAAAATAGCGGACCACTTCATCCTTGAGGGCTTCACTGGTGGAGTTCCAGGTATCAATTACCCGTTGAAATCGTTCTACTTCCGTAATTTCACCCTTAGAATAGCGCAATTCAATTTCGCGGATTTGTTCTTCAGCAGCTTCGAGTAATTCTTGTTTGGATGGAGGAATCTGCAAATCATCTACACTGATACTGACTCCAGCACGAGTGGCAAAGCGAAAGCCCAGATTTTTGAGCCGGTCTGCCATTTGGGAAGTTCGAGCGCTACCGTATTGGGTAAATGCAGCAGCAATCAGTTTTTTCAGTTGGCCTTTATCAATAACGCGATTTTTGAAGATCATGGGAATTAGGGAATGGGGAATAGGGAATAGGGAATGGGGAATAGGGAATAGGGAATGGGGAATTCCTCTATGACCCATTCCCCTTCTGCTGCGTGAAGCACTTATTGGTCAGAGAAGTCCGTAGAAATCGATTCATAGGTCGGTCGATTGGGCGATCGCCGGCCGGTTCCTTCTTGCATCAAGTCAATTTCCACATCACTGGAATCTCCATCTTCACGAGTTTCGACTTTATGCACCCCAATGTCTAAACAGAGGGATTGCAATTCTCGCATCAGTACCTTAAACGATTCTGGCGTTCCCGGTCGGGGAATGGCTTTACCTTTAACAATGGCATTGAGAGCCTCATTTCGGCCTTGCATATCATCAGATTTGACGGTCAATAACTCTTGCAAGGTATAGGCGGCACCGAAGGCCTCAAGCGCCCAAACTTCCATTTCTCCGAACCGTTGTCCACCCTGTTGGGCTTTTCCACCCAAAGGCTGTTGAGTTACCAAGGAGTAAGGGCCAGTTGAGCGAGCATGGATCTTGTCATCTACTAAGTGAACCAATTTCAGCATATAAGCTTTACCCACCGTAATCGGGCGGTCAAAGGCCTCACCTGTGCGACCGTCAAACAACTGGATTTTGCCTGCATTTTTGGGGTCATAGAGCCACTCTTTACCCGTGTAATGGGCAGCTTCTTTGAGTTTGTTATGTACTGTCGCCCTAGACATTTCCCGGCTGTGCATTTCATCAAAGGGTTGGAGCTTAAACCGTCGCTCTAGGTTTTCACCTGCCCATCCCAACAGACACTCAAATACTTGACCCACATTCATCCGGGAGGGAACCCCTAGGGGATTTAAGACGATATCCACGGGCGTGCCATCGGGCAGATAGGGCATATCTTCAAGGGGCAAAATCCGGGAAATAATCCCCTTATTCCCATGTCGTCCTGCCATCTTATCGCCCACTTGGATCTTCCGTTTTTGGGCCACATAGACGCGGACGACCATATTGGCTCCAGGGGGCAGTTCATCCCCTTCTTCGCGGGTAAAGATACGCACGTCTACCACGCGCCCCTTTTCACCATTGGGAACTCGCAGGGAGTTATCCCGCACATCCCGGGCTTTTTCACCGAAAATGGCTCGGAGGAGTTTTTCTTCTGGGGGTTGATCGGATTCTCCCTTAGGAGTCACTTTACCGACGAGGATATCCCCAGATTCTACCCAAGCACCTTTACGGATGATGCCACCTTCGTCTAAGTTGCGCAGGGAATCTTCACCGACGTTGGGAATTTCGCGGGTGATTTCTTCGGGGCCGAGTTTAGTTTGCCTAGCTTCAATTTCGTATTTTTCTACGTGGATGGATGTATACAGATCTTCGGACACCAGACGCTCGGAAATCAGGATTGCATCCTCGTAGTTGTAGCCTTCCCAAGGCATGTAGGCTACTAGGATATTTTGACCTAGGGCCAACTCTCCCCCTTCTGTGGCACTGCCGTCAGCCAGAATTTGACCGACTAAAACGCGATCGCCTTCATAAACAATGGGACGCTGAGATAAACAGGTATCTTGGTTTGACCGTTGATATTTTTGCAACTGATATTCAACGATCTGGGGAATCGCTCCTTCTGAACCCTCCTCCGATGTTTCTGGATCGGAAGTGACCTGAATCTTGGTTGCGTCTACAAAGCTAACGACACCATTGGTCTTGGAGACAATTACCATGCCGGAGTCGCGGGCAGCTTGGGGTTCCAGACCTGTCCCCACTAAGGGTCGCTCTGGCCGGAGTAGGGGGACAGCTTGCCGTTGCATGTTCGATCCCATCAGAGCACGGTTCGCGTCATCATGTTCCAGGAACGGAATTAAGGAGGTTGCCACCGAGATAATCTGTACGGGAGAAACGGCTACATAGTCTACCTGGGTGGGGGCAGCAGTAGTAAATTCCTGGCGATAGCGCACGGGAATAATCTCCCCTAAAATTTTGCCCTCTTCATCGCAAGAAATGTCTCCGGGAGCTACCTGGAGGTCGTCTTCTTCATCAGCCGTCATGAAGAGGGGAGTTAGGTCTCGGCGTACATATCCGTTTTCTACAGGATAGTAGGGGGTCGCAATAAAGCCGAATTCGTTGACCTTGGCGTGAGTGGCCAAGGAACCGATCAATCCCGCGTTTGGTCCTTCTGGGGTTTCAATCGGGCAGATGCGACCGTAGTGGGAGGGGTGAATATCCCGTACTGCAAAGCCCGCTCGTTCGCGGGTGAGTCCTCCTGGCCCTAGGGCGCTTAAGCGCCGTTTGTGGGTCAGTTCTGCTAGGGGGTTGGTTTGATCCATGAATTGGGAGAGCTGGGAAGAGCCGAAGAACTCTTTGATCGCAGCTACAAGCGGCTTCGGATTGACCAGGGAGGTGGGGGTCAGGGAGTCAGAGTCAGAAACAGTCATCCGTTCGCGAATGATACGTTCTAGGCGATTTAATCCCACTCTGACTTGATTTTGTAGAAGTTCCCCTACGGAGCGAATCCGCCGGTTCCCCAAGTGATCGATGTCATCAATACTACCGAGATCGAATTCAAGGTTAATCAGGTAGTTGATGGCAGACATGATGTCTTTGGGGGTGAGAACTCTGATGCTGGCGGGGACAGTTAAGCCCAGTTTTCGGTTCAGTTTATAACGCCCTACTTTGCCGAGATCATAGCGCTTGGGGTCAAAGAATCTGGACTCTAGGAGTTGTTGTCCACCGTTGACAGTAGGAGGTTCTCCAGGGCGCAGTTTGCGGTAGAGTTCGAGTAGGGCTTCTTCGTCGGAGAAGTCTCCTTCTTTTTCGATGGTTTTTTGGAAGTAGTCAGGGTGACGCAGACCTTCCAAGATTTCACCCGTACTCATGCCTAGGGCTTTCAGTAGGACTTGAGCGGAGAGTTTGCGGGTTTTATCGATTCTTACCCAAACGAGGCCGTTTTTGTCGGTTTCAAATTTGAGCCATGCGCCTCGGTTGGGAATTAGGGAGGCGTTGTAGGTGCGACGGCCGTTTTTGTCGGTTTCGGATTTGTAGTAGACTCCTGGAGACCGGACAATTTGGTTGACAATGACCCGTTCTGCCCCGTTAATAATGAAGGTTCCGCGATCAGTCATTAAGGGCAGTTCGCCAATGAAGACTTCTTGTTCTTTAATTTCTCCAGTTTCTTTGTTGATCAGGCGGGTGGGCACATACATTTGCACGGCATAGGTTGCGTCCCGGCGTTTGGCTTCGTCTACTTCGTATTTGGGACGTTTAAGTTTATAGTTTTTGCCAATAAAATGAAGTTCGAGTTTTCCGGTATAGTCAGAGATGGGAGAGAAGCTATCGAGTTCTTCAATTAATCCTTCTTCTAGAAACCAGCGAAAGCTTGAGCGTTGGATTTCGACCAGATCGGGTAGGGTAAACTGGGTGGAAGTTTCGGTAATCTGATTCATTATCAAGAGTAGGTAATTAGCTAGGCAAATTTAGGGAATAGGGAATAGGGAATAGGGAATCAATTTTTCCGTGTCTGCGTGTCCTCTCCTCCACGCGTCTTTGCGTCTTCACGTCTGTGTGTCCCTCTATCTTCCGATACCCCCATCCCCCCATCTACAACGTGGGCAGTTGAAAGAGGGTTTGGGCGTTTTGGGTAGTTGAGAGTGCTAGGGTTTCTAAGGGGATGTCTCGCAGGGAGGCAATCGCCTCTGCCACATAGCGAACATAAGCCGGTTCATTCCGTTTGCCTCGTTTGGGGACAGGAGCTAGGAAGGGACAGTCG
Organism: Roseofilum sp. Guam; assembly: GCF_017746735.1. Classification (NCBI taxonomy): domain Bacteria; kingdom Bacillati; phylum Cyanobacteriota; class Cyanophyceae; order Desertifilales; family Desertifilaceae; genus Roseofilum; species Roseofilum sp. Guam. Next base: position 79,729 of record NZ_JAGHZN010000009.1, read on the forward strand.
GTTTCGATCAGGAGGCGATCGCTGGGCACCATTTGACAGGATTCTTGAATTTGAGTGGCTTTTTTAAAGGTGACTGTGCCACTAAAGCTAATATAAAACCCTAGGTCTAAAAACCATTGGGTTTCTTCTGGTGTTCCTCCCCAACAATGCATCACCCCTTTGAGTTCTCCATGGGTTTGGTAAAATTTTCTCAGGTATTCAGCTAAGGGGGCTGCTGCATCCCGACAGTGAATAATCACGGGTAAATCCAGTTTATAGGCAATTTCCAGTTGCGCCCCTAGGGCCTGCTGTTGTTGCGTTTGGTTACTCGCTTTGTAAAAATCTAAGCCTGTTTCCCCGATCGCCACCACTTTGGGATCGCTTTGGGCTAAATTTAAAATTTGCTCCCCTATTTCTGGAACCCAATCCTGGCTCTCTAGGGGATGGAAACCAACGGCAAAATAGAGTTCCTCATACTGGTGGGCTAAGGTTTGGATACTTTCAAATTCCTTGGGGGTCACACAGGAATGGATCAATTGAACCACTTCGGCTGTAGACCATCGGTTTCTTATATCGTCTCTTTCTTGATTGTACACATCAAAATTGATGTGTACATGGGTATCGATTAACTGCATGATTCTCCCAAATTTCAGGGTTTAACAAGCACTCTCAAGGGTCAGCAATAGCCGAAACCGCTTTACCCAACTCTCGATCATTAACCGAATCCTGGCGATCAGTCCCAAATTTTCAGGAGGACAATCTTGGGCTGATGACCCAGGGGGAAGGAGTTTGGGGTGAATTGACGGTGGGTTAGGAGATGAAGTTACCCCAAACTGACAGGGGATTAGAATGGGAAAGGCTTCAGGAGGCCGCTGGAGTTTCCAGTTTTTTCAGCGCTTTGGCTAGACGGGCTTTACGACGAGACCCAGTGTTCCGGTGAAGTACGCCTCGTTTTACCGATTTATCAATTTTGCTGTACGCTTGATTCATCAGGGTTTGAATTTCCTGCGCTTTTTCTGGGCTAGGGCTGGCGCTTTGCTCTTCAACGGCGGTAAAGAATTTTTTCATCAGAGTCCTTACCGCAGATTTATAGGCTTTGTTCCGGAGACGATTACGTTCAGCAATTTGAACGCGCTTGATAGCAGACTTGATGTTAGGCACGGTGTTTAAACTTGGGGTAACAGTAACAGCATTCGGGATAGACCCGATATTAAGATTAAGTATCAGACATTCGAGTATAGCATTTATTCTGCTCAGTTGGATCTTACCCGACCCGTCAAATCCACGTTAAGCTATAAGATGACGATGACCTGGATTAAGGGGGTGAAACCCTTGGGTTGCTTCTGGAGTCTGGGTTGCGTCAATGGGGAGACTTAACGTGGCAATCAATCTAACCTATGCTGAGAATTATTAGCCAGCGATCTGAAGCAGAAGCAGAATTACGGCGGATTTGCGATCGCACCTTTGATGAGGAAATGGTTCATAAAGAGGCGACGGTTCAGCAGGTGCTGCAAACCGTAAGGCGCAACGGCGACGGGGCCCTTTTGGACTATACGGAAGAGTTTGATGGCCAACGACTCGAGGTGAGTCAGTTGCGCGTCAGTGCCCTGGAATTAGAGGCGGCCTATCAGCAAGTGGATAAACCGTTGTTGGATGCCATTGACTTGGCCAGTCGTCAAATTGAAGCATTTCATCGCCAACGCGCTCCTAAGTCTTGGGTGCATTTTGGGGAACATGAAGTGGTGTTGGGTAAGCATTATACCCCGGTTGACCGAGCGGGAATTTATATTCCGGGAGGACGGGCCGCTTATCCGAGTACAGTGTTGATGAATGCAATCCCAGCTAAGGTTGCCGGTGTCCCCCGAATTGTCATGTGTACGCCACCTGGGTCTAATCAAGGCATTAGTCCAGCCGTGCTGGTCGCTGCTCAGTTGGCTGGGGTGGATGAGATTTATCGGATCGGAGGCGCTCAGGCGATCGCCGCCTTAGCCTATGGTACACAAACAGTTCCCAAGGTAGATTTAATTACGGGGCCGGGAAATATTTATGTGACGCTGGCCAAGAAAATGGTCTATGGGGTCGTGGGAATTGATTCGTTGGCGGGCCCCTCGGAAGTGCTGGTGATTGCCGATAGTGAGGCGAACCCGGTGCATGTGGCCACAGATTTGTTGGCCCAAGCGGAACATGACCCGATGGCGGCGGCAATTTTAATCACGACTGACCGCACGTTAGCCAGACAGGTGGCTACGGAAGTGGAGCAACAGCTCATTAACCATCCGCGACAAATTCTGACGGAAAAGGCGATCGCCCATTATGGGTTAATTGTGGTCGTCGAGTCTTTAGACGAAGCCGTAGAACTCTCTAATTTGTTTGCCCCTGAACATTTAGAACTGGAAGTAGCTGAACCCTGGGATCTGCTGCCTCAAATTCGCCATGCTGGAGCAATTTTCCTCGGCTATTCTACACCAGAAGCGGTGGGAGATTATTTAGCCGGGCCCAATCATACTCTACCGACTTCAGGAGCGGCTCGCTATGCCTCAGCCTTGGGGGTAGAAACCTTTATGAAACATTCAAGCTTAATTCAATATTCCCCCACTGCCTTAAATAAAATGGCCAGCGCCATTATCACTTTGGCTGATGCAGAAGGGTTGCCCTCCCATGCCCATTCTGTACGGGTGAGAACCTCTTCTCCAGAGCAAGATTAGGGCGTTATGAAGGAGCAGAATCATCCCCAGTTGTATCGATGGCTCAAGGATCGAATTAGGCGATCGCCACAGAGCAAAATCACCTTTGCCCAATATATGGAATCGGTGCTATATCACCCTGAATTTGGCTATTACAGTGCCTATCAGACGGAAATTGGCAAATCTGGCGATTACTTCACTTCGGCTAGTCTAGGAGCAGATTTTGCCCAGCTTTTGGCCCGTCAATGGGTGCAAATGTGGCAGATTTTGGGCTGTCCCACTCCCTTTTCAGTGGTAGAAATGGGGGCAGGAACAGGATACATGGCGGCCGATGTCTTAAGGGAGTTAGAAACCTATGATGTCGATTTTTTTCAGAGTCTCGATTATCGGATTGTGGAAAAATCTCCGGGATTAAGGCAGATACAGAAACAAAATTTAGCGCCTTGGTTAGAGGAAAAACCGCGAGTTCATTGGTGCGACTGGGCAGATTTAGATTCGATTCAGGGCTGTTTTTTTTCTAATGAATTAGTCGATGCGTTTCCGGTACATTTAGTCGTGCGTTCTGGGGAGAAGCTGCAAGAAGTGTTTGTTACCCTAGACAATCAAGACAATGTGGTGGAAGTTTTAGGGGAGTTATCTACTCGAAAATTAGCTCAATATTTTGAGCATTTGGGCATTGATTTATGCTCGGATGCCTATCCAGAGGGCTATCGCACGGAAGTGAATTTAGCGATGCTAGACTGGCTAGAGGCGATCGCCAGCCACTTAGATCGCGGTTATGCGATCGCGATTGATTACGGATATACGGCCCAACGATATTATCAACCCGGGCGCACAATGGGAACGCTACAATGTTATACGCGCCACCATCGCCACGATTGCCCCTATATTAATATCGGCTATCAAGATATCACGGCCCACGTTGATTTTACCAGCCTAGAGCAGGAGGGCAAACGCTGGGGACTAGAGCCATTAGGGTTTACAGATCAAGGGTTGTTTTTAATGGCGCTCGGACTCGGCGATCGCCTGGCAGCCTTATCAGAAAGTTCCCTTTCTATTACTGAACTGTTCAGCCGTCGAGATGCCTTACACCAGTTAATCGATCCCCTAGGTTTAGGTGGGTTTAAGGTATTAATCCAGGGGAAGGGATTAAGCGAACAGGAGAAAGGCAACGTGTTAAAAGGTTTAGCCCATCCTTAGATTGGTTTAAACCCTTTGAGATATTTTTGATAGAGTTAAATCGCTACAAAATACCGTACTCAACCCGTTGGACAGATCCTAAAGACTAACCACTGGTTAAAAATATCCCCAATGGGTTCTATAAGATTCAACCCCCGTAATAGAAGCGGATTTCTTTATCCTTTAATGGGGCAAAGTCTGCATCGAGTAACTTTTTATTGAGTTCATCTTGAGGTAAATGCTTGGCTCCAATGCGAACAATGCGCGATCGCATCGTATTACTGACTCCACTGCGTTGGCGATTAGCTTCCAAACCCATAACGTTATGATATAACTCTAACTTGGCTGAGGGAATGGGACTGCCATCTAAATCAATTCCTTGGGCGATCGCCACATCCACTGCATCTGCACCCGTTGTTTTCTGTTCTTCTGAGGCCATTTTTATCATTACCTTCACATTAAAATCAGCTTACAATAGGCCAAAATATAGAGTCAAGCGTTGAGCGCAAGTTTTAGAAGGTTAACTTGTATAGTACGAAGCGCTAGGCAATAGGAAATAATCACCCATTACCAGCGCACAATGCCCTAAAAACTAGGATTTAGTAGAATTATTTAATCGACGAGCTAAAAGTCTTGATTTTAAAGCTATCTCAATTCTTTCCAACACCTTGGTCATCCCTGTTGTATTAATCATTTCTGGGGTAAGCTCGACATTTTGAGCAGCTTGCATAGCTTTTTCCGTTAGAGCATGGCTCGCATAACCCGTAATAATTAAAACTAAATCAGCACTGGCGATATGACTTTCCATTTGTTGAGCCATTTGTAAGCCATCTTGAGCTGTACACCAATTTAAGTCCACCTTAGATGCTCGCAGACGATTCTTGACGGCTGTTGCTAATTTATCATGACCTCCAAATACCACAACTTTCCCCTCCAAAAGCATGTAGGGATTCGGTTGTTTTTCCGATACCCGATGGCGAGTTTTGGGCTGAACATTACGAGGTAATTCTACCCTAGCTCGGTTTTCCATGGCTTTATCGTAGATAAAATTTAGGGTTTGGTCATGGCTGCCTCGCAACCGAGCGACGGGCCCTTCTTTGCTATATAAATTGATTTGATGGATGAGAGCTTCCACCACTTCATCTAGTCCTTGAATGGCTTTGAGGTCTTGAATATAGGGGCGAATGGCAACGGCTGCATCGGTAGCACTATAAAAGTCTTCTTGTTCGGCAATCATATCGAGCAAATCAGCTTTTAATTCTTGCCGCCAGCGATAAGTTTGCTCGGCTAACTGTTCATCGAGTAAGCGTTCTTCATTTAGAATGAGTTGGCGATCGGCCACTTGGGCAGCTAAAATAGGAGCTTCTTCGAGTTGTTGACGTAAATCAGCAGCTTTTTCTTCTAACTTTTGTCGGGTAACACTATCACCTAAACTGAAATTATCAAAGTCAGTGAGGGTTTTTTCTACATCTGCTAATAAAGGTTTCAGTCGTTTTTCAATTTCGGCCACAGCAGATTGAACCTGTTCATCCCGTTGTTGCTCTAAACGGGTGGCTTCAAGTTCAAGTTTAGCTGCTGATAATAAGTCTTGAACTGAGTTTTCTAAATGATCTAATTCTGAGATATCCATATTCATGATCGATTGAAGATAGGTAAACGTTACTGGAGTCTGCCTTAGATGTGTCCAACCTGCGCCGTAAGCATCCAAAAGAGACATTAAGTTTATCTTATGATCTTATCGTTGATTGCGGTCAGACTGGTAAGTTAGCTTTAACTGTTTATGTCTTCTGGCGATCAGTGTTAGGATGACTGGGGAGTGGGTAAAATTTGGAGAAAAGGAGTGTTGGTTCACGATGAAGGCGATCGCTCCATTTTCCCAGACCCTCTGAATCCGATCAACCCCATCAATCATGCAGTATCGACGATTTGGCAGAACCGATCTCCCGATGCCTATCTTCTCCTGTGGAGGAATGCGCTATCAATACAAGTGGCAAGATAAGGCTCTATCGGAGATTCCAGAAGATAATCAGAAAAATCTAGAAGCAACCATTCGCCGTGGCTTAGACCTGGGAATTACCCATATCGAAACGGCTAGGGGATATGGCACATCAGAGCTACAATTGGGTCAGATTTTACCGAAATTGCCCCGCGATCGGTTCATTATCCAAACCAAGGTTTCTCCCAAAGCCGACCCCGAAGTCTTTCGCCAAAACCTTGAAACTTCCCTCCAGAACCTGCAACTCGATACCATCGATCTGTTAGGCATTCACGGAATTAATACTCAAGAGATTATCCATCAAACTGTTCGTCCTGGAGGCTGTTTAGATGTGGCTCGCGAGTACCAAAAACAGGGCAGAATTCGCTTTATTGGCTTCTCTACTCACGGCCCCACGGATATCATTACCCAAGCGATTGAAACGGGTGAATTTGATTATGTAAACCTCCATTGGTACTACATTAATCAACGCAACTGGCCGGCTATTGAAGCGGCTCAAAGGCATGATGTGGGAGTGTTTATCATTAGTCCTTCGGATAAAGGAGGACAACTCTATAAACCGCCGCAAAAACTGGTAGATCTTTGCGCTCCTCTAAGTCCGATGGTGTTTAATGACCTGTTTTGTCTGAGTCATCCCCAAGTCCATACTCTGAGTTTAGGCGCAGCCTGTCCGAGTGATTTTGACGAGCATCTAAAGGTATTATCCCTTTTAGATCGGGCGGATGAAGTCTTAACACCTATTCTGAGTCGTTTGCAAGAAGCGGCGATCGCCACTTTCGGGGAAAATTGGTACAAAACGTGGCATGTTGGCCTGCCGACTCCTGAAGCTACTCCCAACCAGATCAATATTCATACCATTCTCTGGCTCAGGAATCTGGCCCTAGCCTACGATTTAGTCGAGTATGCCAAAATGCGCTATAACCTGCTCGGTAATGGCAGTCACTGGTTTCCCGGCAATAAAGCCCATAACCTCAAGGTTGACCTGGCTCCCTGTTTAGCCAACAGTCCCCATGCCGATATTATTCCCGATCTCCTCCGAGAAGCCGACCAATTGCTGGGTGGGCAAGAGGTCAAGCGCCTATCCCAGTCGTAATCAATTAACACTTCGGCTACACTCAGTGACCCGTTAAAAATTAAAAATTAAAAATCATGTCTGCTTTCGGAGTGAGATTTGTCTACAATAGGAATCAATGATGAACTTTACGTCAACATAAACCTATGCCTGCAAAAACCAGCGAAAATTCCGATAAGCAGAAAGCCCTGAAAGCCGTTCTCACCCAGATTGAGCGTAGTTTTGGTAAAGGTGCAATCATGCGCCTGGGTGATGTGGGGCGCATGAAAGTCGAAACCATTCCTACAGGGGCACTCACCCTAGATTTAGCCCTAGGGGGAGGGTTACCCAAAGGGCGAGTGATTGAAATCTACGGCCCAGAAAGTTCTGGGAAAACCACCTTAGCACTCCATGCCATTTCTGAAGTCCAGAAAGGGGGAGGTGTAGCCGCCTTTGTGGATGCTGAACATGCCCTAGATCCCACCTATGCCTCAGTTTTGGGTGTTGATATTGAAAACTTACTCGTTTCCCAGCCCGATACGGGAGAAATGGCTCTAGAGGTAGTCGATCAGTTGGTGCGATCGGCTGCGGTTGATATTGTAGTCGTAGACTCTGTAGCTGCTTTAGTCCCCCGCTCAGAAATTGAAGGCGATATGGGAGATGCGCCCATGGGTGCCCAAGCGCGGTTGATGAGCCAAGCCATGCGTAAAATCACGGGTAATATTGGCAAATCAGGCTGTACCGTGATCTTTCTCAACCAACTGCGGCAAAAAATTGGTGTCGTTTATGGCAATCCTGAAACCACTACTGGCGGTAATGCCCTCAAGTTCTATGCCTCTGTGCGTCTAGATATTCGCCGTATCCAAACTTTGAAAAAAGGTTCAGAAGAATACGGGATTCGGGCGAAAGTGAAAGTAGCTAAAAACAAGGTTGCTCCTCCCTTCCGGATTGCCGAATTTGATATTATTTTTGGTAAAGGTATCTCCTCTATGGGCTGTCTTTTGGATATTGCCGAAGAGACTGGAGTGATTACCAAAAAAGGCGCTTGGTACAGTAAAGATGGTAATAATATTGGCCAAGGACGAGATAATACCATTCAGTATATGCAGGAGAATCTTCCGTTTACTCAAGGAGTGGAAAATCAGGTACGCCAGAAACTCGATATGGGAGCGGTGGTTTCTGCTAACTCTGTAACCCCAGTCAGTGAGGAGAACGTTAATGGATTGACTAATGGTGGTGATTTACCCGATCTCAACGTTGAGCTTGAAGAGGAGGAGTTAGAATTGTAGCCAACCTACAGTGAGTAGTGTAGGTTGAATTGGTGTTGGGTGTCGTTCCTCAACCCAACCTACACTCTTACGCCCAAAATTAAGCTTGCCAGCCCATTACCCCTCTGCCATTACCTATTACCTATGACCCCATTGGTTTTGGTCACAGCCTGCGGTACTCTAGATCCGGTAAGTCTATCTCAGAATTACTCTTATTTCACGTCCCCTTGACAAGATGTTACAGAACTAATCGCAAACATGAAGATTTTATTTGTTGCCGCAGAAGCAGCACCATTGGCTAAAGTGGGTGGTATGGGTGATGTCGTTGGTGCACTGCCCAAAGTCTTACGAAAAAAGGGTCATGATGTGCGGGTTTTCATGCCCTATTATGGTTTTTTACCGGATAAAATAGATATTCCGGAAGAACCGGTTTGGAAAGGAACAGCAATGTTCCAAGATTTTGAAATTTATCAGGCTTTTTTACCTAAATCTGATGTGCCGCTCTATTTGTTTGGCCATCCTTCTTTTTCGGGGCGCAATGTCTATTTTGGCGAAGATGAAGGATGGAGGTTTACGTTATTTGCGAATGCGGCTGCTGAGTTTGCTTGGAATTATTGGCGACCCAGTATTGTCCATTGCCATGATTGGCACGCGGGCATGTTGCCGGTGTGGTTGCATGAAACACCGGATATTAATACTGTGTTTACGATTCATAATTTGGCCTACCAAGGTCCTTGGCGTTGGTATTTAGACCAGATTACTTGGTGTCCTTGGTATATGGAAGGCCATAATACTATGGCGGCAGCCGTGCAATTTGCTAATAAGGTAACGACGGTTTCGCCAACTTATTCGGAACAGATTAAAACCTCAGAATATGGTGAAAATTTAGAGGGTTTACTTTCTTATGTGAGCGGTAAAAGTATCGGTATTTTGAATGGTATTGATACAGAGAGTTATAATCCACAAACGGACAGATATCTGTATCAGAATTTTAATGCAGATACGTTGGAAAAACGCCCGATAAATAAGGTTTCTTTACAGGAAGAAATTGGATTGGAAGTTAATAAAGGGGCGTTTTTAATTGGGATGGTTACCCGGTTAGTTGAGCAGAAGGGGATCGATCTGGCGCTGCAAATTCTGGATCGGTTTATGGCGTATACGGATGCCCAGTTTGTGTTGTTGGGAACGGGCGATCGCTATTATGAAACGCAAATGTGGGATTTGGCTTCCCGCTATCGAGGACGGGTTTCGGTTCAGTTGCTCTATAATGATGCCCTAGCTCGACGCATTTATGCCGGATGTGATGCGTTCTTGATGCCGTCTCGGTTTGAGCCTTGTGGCATTAGCCAAATGTTAGCGATGCGTTATGGTTGCATTCCCATTGTGCGTCGTACCGGCGGTTTAGTGGATACGGTAAGCTTCCACGATCCGGCGAAAGAGTTAGGAACTGGGTATTGCTTCGATCGCTATGAACCCCTAGATTTGTTTAGCTCTATGATTAAGGCGATGGAAGGCTTCCGATATAAGGAATATTGGAAAAAACTGCAACAGCGAGCGATGCGCCAAAATTATAGTTGGGATCTTTCAGCAGATCAGTATATCAAGATCTATGAGGAAATCTTCCCGGATGCTCCTCCTCCGCCTCCTCCAGCTCCTAAACCACAGGAAGAAGAAGAAACAAAAGAAACGGCAGCAGAAGAACCGAAGCCTTCTGCTGGGAGTACCAGTTTATAGTTTTTTGTTTCCTGAGAACGAAGAGACTCTCTGATGCAATTCAGAAGAGTCTCTTTTTTATGGAGTTAAGGGGAACAGCAGGAGATGTTTTACCCTTTCTGTTGAAAGCTTGTCATTCACCAAAGCTTAAGAAAGGAAAGGGTAAAAGCTGTTTTTCCTTTTCTCTCTTGCTTTTACCCCTTGCCTCAAATCTAGTTAGTCTTCTCTCCAGTCTTCTCTGCCCAGTAAATCAACAATGCGATCGCGCAGTAAATATCCGTGGTTTTCTAATTCTAATTCTACAGATTCCCATTCTCGACTGGGAATATAACGGCACAAACTGTAAATCGGCTGTAACCTCTCGACGGAACCCACATCAACTAAATGACGGGCTTCATCTTTAATCATGGTGATTGAGTATTGCAGAGTTGGCATCATAATCCACACCTTTTATCTTATCGGTACAGGGTCGTAATAACACAGGTTAAGTATAAATACTTGAGTCTTTTGCTTCATTCTCCTATTGTGAGGGATATTGGGTATTTTTCTGCAATCTCTTTATGATTTTTAATGATTGGAGATTTGGCGAGCAATTTCATAACTGAGAAAATCATGGGCCATATCCGTTTCGGGAAAAATTGCCCGTGCTTCAGTTAATAAATCTTCCAGTTGTAGGGCGTTGCCTGGGGCATATCGGGGACTAAAATGGGTGAGCATGAGTTGCTTAACTTTGGCAGCTAGGGCAACTTGAGCGGCCATAGTAGAAGTAGAATGGAGGCGATCGTAGGCGAGTTGGGCATCTTGATGGGCAAAGGTAGATTCATGTACTAGTAAATTAGCATTTTGGGCTAAGTCTACTGCTCCTTCACAAAAGATAGTATCGGTGCAATACACAAAACTTCTGCCCACTTGAGTGGGGCCACAAAGTTTCGCACCGTGAATTTTGCGCCCGTCAGGGAGCGTAATCCATTCTCCTTTTTTCAGCTTGCCATAGAGGGGGCCGGGCGGAATGCCAAGAGACTGAGCGCGAGCAACATCAAAGCGTCCTGGACGGTCTTTTTCTTGCACTCGATAGCCAAAGGCGGGAACTTTATGTTTTAAGGGGCCGCAGATGACGCGATATTCTGCATCTTCATAAATTACACCGGGTTCTACAGTATGCACCTTAACTGGATAGGAAAAGTGGGTTTGGGAATAGCGGATACATCCTTGCAGGTATTCGCTCAGTTTGGGAGGGCCATAAATATCGATTTGTTCCATGCTTCCGGCTAACCCACAACTGGCAAGTAAACCCATCAGGCCAAAGATGTGATCGCCATGCATGTGAGTCACGAAGATTCGCCGAAGTTGGCTAACTTTGAGATCGCTGCGTTGGAATTGGTGCTGAGTCCCTTCTCCGCAGTCAAAGAGCCAGAGTTCAGACTTTTGAGGAAGACGAAGGGCGATCGCCGAAACATTACGCGATCGCGTAGGGACACCGGAGCTAGTTCCAAGAAAAGTTATTTGCACGCTAGGGTATCAGGGGGACTGCTTTCTCTATTTTAATCGAAGAGGTATTCAAGTGGGTTTCATTTCCCTGTAACTTTATCAATTTAATTGTTAATTATTGAAGCCATAAATTCTTCACCGGTTAGTCGTGGATGATCGCCTGCTAAATCATAGAAGTGGGGCTTTTGGTCAATGAAGATTTCTCCGGCCAGCTTGAATTGGGTTGAATCATCAAACGTGCCCATCCAAAGCATATACTGATCTGCCTCTTTCAAACGATAGAAAAGATGAGTCCCACAACGACGACAAAATCCTCGCTCGGCCCATTCTGATGAATCAAATCGACTGATATTTTCCTCTCCTTCAAATGTGACTTGACCAACACTCACAGCAAATGCAGGGCCACCTGTCCATCGTACACAGATGTTGCAGTGACAACTATGAACATCTGTTTCTATCCCTTCGGCCGAGTAGGTAACTGCACCACACTGGCAATGTCCTGTTGCTTTCATGGGAACTCCCTGGAATAAAATTTTCCGCTCTCAAGTCTACCTTTAAAGTGCTACTCACTGGTAACAGTTTATCGGTAATGGGTCAATTGTCTTTTTCTTTAAGATTGCCCATTTTTAAGAGAGCGTAACGTTTTCATAATGTCCCGAGGGTCAAGGCGTTGAGTGTAATCTGCATTGATAAAAGATAGAGCAACTTTACCATCTTGACTAATAATGTAGGTTGCTGGAATAGGTAATTCAAAGGTTTCATCACCATTGTAAGCGGGAAGATCGATGTCAAAGCTTTGATAGAGGACTCGGAGAGATTCTGGTAAGCGAAAGACTAAACCATAGCTCCGAGCGATGGCATTACCGCGATCGCTGAGAACATCAAATGTGAGTTGATTCTGGTCAACTGTGCCGGATGAATGATCAAAGGTTTGAGGTGAAATGGCAACGAGAGTAGTTCCTAGATCTTTTAAGTTGGGAGAGATGCGCTGGAGAGCTTGTAATTCTAAGTTGCAAAACGTACACCATTTCCCTCGATAGAAGGAAATGATCACTGGCCCGACTTTAAGTAACTCACTAAGGGTGATGGTTTTCCCCATTGTATTCGGTAAGGAGAAGTCAGGAGCTAAGTCTCCGTTTTGACAGGCTTGCTCGATAATCCCAGAGTTCTGTAATTCTTCAGTTGCTTCCTTGAATCTGGCTTTAATGCTTGCAGAGAGGTCAGCAAAAACAGCTTGGGATGTCTTATTTAAATGTTCGGTTAAACCCATAAATATCCCTTGATTAACTCACTATCTTGTCTAGAATACTAGATTAAAATTAATCTAGGGTGAGAAATTCTAGAAGTTTTAGGATCGCTGGCTACTCAAATCCCAATAAGCTGCTTTCTTTCTTTCCCTGTCAACGCCCAGCAGGTAGCGCTATAATCTACATTAGGTCTAAATTCAATGAAAAATTTCCCCATTCCCTCATTCACTACTTCCCCCTCCTAATGTTACAACCGGAACAAGTTTTATCGGTTCAATCAACTTCCTCCCAACTTCTAGAGTACCAGTTACACCGGAAATTGGGGCGGACGGCAGCAGGTCGGCAAACTTGGCTGGCAACCGATTTAAGGGTGAATGAACCGGTAACCCTTAAGCTGTTGGCGTTTAATCCCCAGATGCAATGGGATGAGCTGAAGTTGTTTGAGCGGGAAGCGCAGGTTTTGCAAGCGCTCGATCATCCTTGTATTCCTGAATATCGGGATTATTTCTCTTTGGATCAACAGATGGGGGGAGGGGTTCCTTGGTTTGGGTTGGTGCAGGAGTATATCCCAGGGGTGTCGTTGCAGGAGCAGTTGGAGAATGGGGCGCGTTTTTCGGAAGAGGAAGTGAAGGAAATTGCAGCTTCGGTTCTGAAAATTTTAATCTATTTACACCGCCTAAGTCCCCCAGTGCTACATCGCGATATTAAGCCCAGTAATATTATTCTTAGTGAAGATCGGGAAGTATACTTGGTCGATTTTGGTGCGGTACAATCCCAAGCAGCGGTAACTGGAGTAACGTTTACGGTGGTGGGAACGAGTGGTTATGCACCGTTGGAACAGTTTTGGGGACGTGCGGTTGCCGCATCCGATCTGTATGCATTGGGGGCAACGTTGATTCATGTAGCGACTGGGGTTCCTCCGGTGGATCTGCCCCATCGGGAAAATCGCATCCAGTTTCGCGATCGCTCGACACTTAATCCCTATTTAATCACTTGGATCGAGAAAATGACCGATCCAGCCCTAGAGAAGCGGTTTAGCAGTGCCCAGGAAGCTTTCGATCAGCTCTATAACCAACCAGTAGCGATCGAAACAGCCCAGAGTACTAAGTTTCGCCATGTCCCGAAACCGGACAATACACTGATTTATATTTGGCGATCGCCCACTACCTTAAAGTTAGAGGTTCCCTCTAGATTTCAGCGCAATACGTTGAGAACTACTGCCATCGTTCTACTCTGCTTGATGATTATACGATCGCTGTTTATCAGTATTCTCAGTTTGCTTCAGAATCCGATCGTTTTGCTGGTTTGCTTTTTGGCGATTGTTACCCTGATTTTATTATTTTCAGCGACTGAAATTGAAGTGACGTTTGAGAAAAATAGTTTTAAGATTGAAAAGAAAGTTTTGGGTTACAGTTACCTCACTCATACCGGGGTGTCCGAGCAGTTAATGGGGGTATTTATTCATCATGAAAATTCTGCCACGATGGTGAAACTCCATTGCCAAAATCCGACTGGGGAATATACTTATGCGATCGCGGGGGCTTTAAGTCCCAATGAAGCGGCTTGGCTCACCCATGAAATCCAAGACTGGCTCTATTTGGGAATGGAAGATGGGGAATAGGGCATCGGAAAAACGGAATTTTTCATGAAACGATTTTTTCCCGAATGAATTGACGCAAGGTTTCTTCAGCCGCAATCTCGTCCTGCTCTGCTTGCTCTAAAAAGCGATAGAAGTCTTCTTTTTCGACGAGAGGAAAGGTCGGCGATCTCTGACATTCTTGATAAACTGTTCCTTGCAGTTGGTAAATCCGCCATTCTTGCCCATTGTAGCGCCAAAACTCAGGGATTCCTAGCGCCCCATAGAGTTGATTTTTATCAATATCTGTGTGAGTAATATCGACTTCAACCACTAAATCTGGAGGCGGATCTCGCTGTAAATCAACCCTGCGACCCGCAACTTGGGGTTGATTTTGAATATAATAGGCATTGTCCGGTTCTGCACCCCGATCCAAGTCTTGACGAGCTAAAGTTGTAGAGCGCATGGATTTGAGCTTCAATCCCATTGCTGCGACTAACACGCGAATAAATACCCCAATCAACTCAGCGGCAAATTCATGGTCTTCTAGGGGCATAACAAATTCTAGTGTTCCGCGATCGTAAATTAGTCGTACTGCTCGACTTTCCGGTAAGCCCTGGAGAATCTGTTGATAGTTTTCCCAGGCTAATCCATGCAGTGCCAAGCGCTGTTCTCCCAATGTATTTTGTTGATGGGTAGCAATTCCAGAAATCATCCGTACTTACCTTATGTAATGGTGGAAATACCTCCACAATTCCTCATAGTAATCATTGAACATAACATCGAGAATCTGGAATTTTAAAGGACTCAAGACAACATTGATAAGCTCGTGTGGATAGTCATTCTTCTTAGGAGACCAGAAGTTGAAGGTTTTTAGAGAAAGGTGTTCGTTTAAGAAACTACCATCTATAAAAATTCCATCAAGTCCTCGGTGGTTTGAGGGTCCTGAGTAACGTAAAATTAAATCATAGGAAGCTTGGTAAATAGTCTCTGCATCATCACTAGGAATCTCGAAGGTGCGATCTATTTGAGGTTTACCTAATCCCTCCATGACCGAGATAAATAGTCCTGTCTCCATACCAGACCTAAGTATAACCCACATGGATCTGCGGTGGAACGATGGCCGGAAATCGAGTTGTAATTGGTAATCATCCATATCTATTGATCCTGTTGGGTATGCTGCGATCGCCAGAAACTCCCGTCCATGTAGAAATTCTCAGCGATCGCAGTCCCGATCGCCCCTAAAATAGGGACTAATTGAGCAACTATAGTATTAAGTTACCCATTTTATGTCCCGTTCTAAGGCTCTCCAGTATTATATTCTGGCTCGTGTGTTGCTGGCTCCCCTGATGTTGTGGCTGATTGTCACTTTGGTCTTCCTATTATTAAGGGCGACTCCGGGCGATCCGGTGGATGCTATTTATGGGGCCAGAGCGTCCGCAGAAGCGAAGGAACAATTGCGACAACAATTAGGCTTAGATTTGCCTTTGGGGTTGCAATACCTAAATTATTTGGGCCGTTTGTTGCAATTGGATTTGGGGACATCCTTAACCAGTCGCGGACAAACGGTTTGGGATATTATTGGCTTGCATTTTCCGGCAACAATGGAGTTGGCCGTGTGCAGTATGGGGGTGGCGCTGGCGATCGGGATTACGATTGGCACATTGGCAGCTTCACGTCCGAATACACCTTTGGATGTGGGTGCTCGATTGTTTAGCATTATTACTTATTCAGTACCGCCATTTTGGGCGGGGATGCTGTTGCAGTTAATTTTTGCAGTGGAGTTGCAATGGTTTCCTTTGGGAACTCGCTTTGCTCTGGGGGAAACGCCTCCCCAGGGGCCGACGGGACTTTATGTGATGGATAGTATATTAAGTGGGAATTTGGGACAGCTTTGGGTGTCGATTCATCATTTAGCCCTGCCGTCTTTGACGTTAGGGTTGTTGCTCAGTGGGATTTTTGAGCGGATAGTGCGGGTGAATCTACAACAAACTCTGAAGGCGGATTATGTGGAAGCAGCCAAGGCACGGGGAATTCCGGAGTTGAGGATTTTGCTCTCTCATGCCCTGAAAAATGCCTTGATTCCGGTGATTACGATTTTGGGGTTGACGTTAGCGGCGCTGTTGGGGGGAGCTGTGTTGACCGAAGTAACGTTTTCTTGGCCGGGTTTGGGAAATCGATTGTATGAGGCAATTAGCGATCGCGATTACACCACCGTTCAAGGGGTTGTCGTATTCTTCGCTTCTATTGTTGTAATGGCTAGTATTGCGATCGATATTCTCAATGCTTATGTCGATCCGAGGATTCGATATTAAATTGATAAGCTCAGTTAATATCATCAATCAGGATCGTTAAATTAAAAGAGCTTTACAAAACTACACAAAGTTGTTTATATTAGAGATGTGGACGGAAATTAGCCGCCACAGAACCTAGAAAAATAAATAGCCATCATAAAAGCATGACCACAACTCTCCAACAAAGCTCCAACGCGAGCGCTT
>NZ_JAGHZN010000010.1:0-89110 GCF_017746735.1 Roseofilum sp. Guam
AGCCCACCTGTTAGCTTATGGTAAAGGATAAAAGTATAGGCACAAAATACTAAGATAAAATGGCGAAGTAAGCTTTTTTTATCTCGCACTTGGGCTTCTCTCCAACCTAACCATCCTTTCACTTCTCGATAAAATACCTCCACCCAATTCCTTTGAGAGTAAGTCTTTAATCCACAAGTCATGCAATCTCTATCTACTAGCCGTGATTGTCTTTCCATAACCATAAAATATCATGGCATTATTTACAAAAACACACCCAACAGTTATATTGATACTAAGATTGGCTATGTAAATGGACGCTAAAGAATGCCATGATCACCCTAAATATAGATGACATTCAACACAATTTATCAGACTTTATCAAACTGATTCAAGAAGGTAATAGTTTTATCCTTACTCAAGCAGATAAACCGATTGCTGAAATCAAACCAATACGAACAAAACTACCTGAAAAAAAACGCCGTCCTATTGGTTTATGTGAAGGTGAATTTATTGTGCCTGATAATTTTAACGATCCCCTCCCTGAAGAAATTATCAGCCTATTTAACAATCCATGAACATACTATTAGATACTCATGTTTTTCTGTGGTTTATTACTAATAATAAACGACTAGCAGATAAATATTATGATGCTATTAGTAATCAAGATAACGAGATTTACCTCAGTGTAGTTTCTGTTTGGGAAGCAACAATTAAATATCAATTAGGAAAATTACCATTACCAGAATCTCCTGAAATTTACCTTCCCCAACAGCGTGAAAAACATTTGATTTCTAGTTTATCTATTGCTGAAACTACGATTACTCAATTAGCTAAATTACCACCCTTACATAAGGATCCCTTTGATCGTCTTTTACTCTGTCAATCTTTAGAGCATGATTTAATCATTATGACAGAAGATCAAGCTATTCTCTCCTATCCAATGGTGAATTTTTTCTAAAAATCAGGAATATATGTAGGGGCGAAAAAATCGCCCCTACTATGTTTGATTCTAAAATGAATCAACTCATAATCTCAATTTCTCCCCCCTTGTCAGCTACCTCAAAGCCGAAGACGCGGGAATAAAAGTAAAATTCGCCATCAAGAGCGCGTTTAATATTTTCGGCTTTGCGGAAGCCATGTTGCTCCCCTTCAAAAGCGACATAGGCAACAGGTAGACCCTTTTCTTTTAAGGCATTCACCATCATTTCTGCTTGGTTCGGGGGGACAACTTTATCTTCGAGTCCCTGGAAGAAAGCCACGGGACAGGAGAGTTGTTCGGTACAATGAATGGGCGATCGCTCAATATAAACATCCTTACGTTCAGGATACTGCCCGATCAAGCCATCTAAATAGCGCGATTCAAACTTATGGGTATCGGTAGCTAAGGCTTCTAAATCGCTGACTCCATAGTAACTCGCTCCCGCCTGAAACGTGTCCCGGAATGTCAGAGCGCACAGCGTTGTATAGCCTCCCGCACTTCCTCCAGAGATAGCTAACCGATTTTCATCCACCTTACCCTGCTCGGCCAGATACTTCGCACCATTAGCGCAATCATCCACATCCACAATACCCCAGGAACTATCCAACCGTTTGCGATACTCCCGACCATATCCCGTGCTTCCCCCATAATTCACATCCAGGATAGCAAACCCGCGACTTGTCCAATATTGGAGCTTCAGATTAAATCTACTCGAAGTCGAAGCCGTCGGTCCTCCATGACTTTTTACCAATAAGGGCGGTTTTTCTCCTTCGGGTACTTGGTAATCTTTATTCTGGGGCGGATAATAAAATCCATAGGCCATTAAGCCGTTTTCTGTGGGAAAGGCAATGGGTTCTGGAACCGAAAGATAGCCCGGATCGATCGCAAGCTGGCTAGACTTATAAATAATCTCTAGATTTTCGCCCGATAAGTCCAGTTGAATTAAGGCGCTTGGTTGAGTTGCCGATGCTGCGAGTAGGATAATCTGGTTTCCCTGCACTTGAGGCGCAGACAGACTGCTGTAGGGAGTAGGAATAACCTCTAAAGTTTTGCTGCTCGTGTTGAGTTTAGCCAGGGTATCGTTGCCATTTTCCGAATAGATGCAGATAATCGTTTCTGCATCGGCAAACGTATAGGTACTCATGCCAAAAACCCATTGAGGAAGCCCAAATTCCGCTGCTTTGGGATAAAGAGCGTCTATAGAACGACCATCCCAACGATACAGGTTCCACCAATTGGTGCGATCGCTAATAAAATACAGTACTCCATCCGGAGACCATTGCGGCTGAAAGATCGATTCCGTCGTACTTCCTGCCACTAGGGTTGGTGTGCCTAATGTCCCCTTATCATTCACTGGAGCAACCCATAACTCGGTGCCATCCCAAGGCATATTGGGATGATTCCAGCAGATCCAGCACAGTTGGGAACCATCAGGACTTAAGCGGGGAGAAGCGTAAAAATCATATCCTTCAGTCAGGGTGGTGGAGGCACCCGTTTCCAGGTCAATGCTGACAATTCGATTAACCGCTTCTCCTTCTGCGCTATGGTCTTCTTGCACACTCACTAGACTATTACGGCGCGAATCTAATCGAAAATCAGCATAACAGCATTGACTTTCGCCAGTCACCGGTTGGGGGTCTTCACCCACCGGCTGCCGATAGAGACGTTGGTCGGCAAAATTCACAAAATAGATCGTTCCTGCGTCTATTAAGGAAGCGCCTCCCCCATATTCATGAACTCGGGTTCGCACGTTATAGGAAGCGGGGGTAACGTCCTGGATTTGTCCATTTGGAGTGCACTGGACAATGACGCTACGTCCCCCTTCACTCGGACGACCTTCCGACCAGTATAGGCAATCTGCATCGAGTCGAGGGCCGCCAAGGGCGATCGCTCCTGCCACAATTAAGTCTGAGGTAATAGGCGATTTCCAAGAGCCATAGGGACTCATTTGGGGTTCAATCATAGGGGAAAAGGCAATAAAGTCTGCAAGATTCATAGTAATCGGTGAAGGAGCAATTAACAATTTCAAAATCAATAATTTAATAATTGTTAATTAATGGTCAACGCGATAGTAGCCCATCACATCCAGCTTTTGTGCGTCTAGCATTTCTTGAACAATACAAAACTTCTGCAAAGAACAATAATACCGATTTACCCTCAAATTTTTTGATTGACAAAAAACATATTCTAAGAATTCCATCCCAACCTTAAACTCATAATCACTATTCTTCTAAAGACTGTTGAATCAACTGAATAATTGCCTGGTCATCAAAGTCTGATGCAAAGTGTAAAATGCGATGACCAAACCTCCGATAGTTAGGATCTAACTGAATCAACCGTTGTGCTTCTTCTTCAATCACTAAAATATCACCAATCCGAGCTGCATTGAGCAATTGTTCTAATTCCTGAGCTGGGGGAATCTCGTCGTCTATAATATCGTCAACCACGAGGATTGTTCTAAGTTTCCCCGTGTAACCGGTGATTTGACCGAGATCGACCTCTGTTACCGATTTTGACCAGTTCGTTGCAATTGGGAACTCCAGGGTAAAGCAGAACTGACTCCCCTGACCATGGATGCTGGAGACTTCAATATGACTGCCCATCATTTCGACTAGTTGTTGAGAAATGGTCAATCCCAAACCCGTTCCTTCAGCACGACGAGAGGTAGAACCCACTTGCTCAAAAGGTAAGAAAATTTTTTGCAGTTGTTCTCGAGTCATGCCAACTCCAGTCTCTTCAATGATAAATCGAATAGTAATAGTTTCCTGGTTTTGGGAGATCGCTTCTGTCGTGAACGTGACTCGACCGCTATCTGTGAATTTCACTGCATTTCCTAACAGGTTAAGTAATACTTGTCCTAAACGCTTGTTATCAGCAATAATTGCCGTGGGCAAATTTGGGTCATGGGCGGCAAAAAAATCGATCTTTTTACTTGCTGCACGAATCCGAATTATTTCACTCACACTCGATAAGAAAGACGAAAAATGGAGATTTTTGGGGGTGATTTCCATTTTCCGAGCTTCAATTTTTGATAAATCAAGAATATCGTTAATTAAGTTTAATAAGTGGGTTCCACTTTGGCGAACCACACTGATTCCATGGCGCTGTTCGTTCAGGTCTTTGGTTCGTTCCATGATTTGAGCATAGCCGAGGATGCCATTCAGGGGCGTTCTCAGCTCGTGACTCATAGATGCCAGAAAATCACTTTTCGCTTGATTTGCAGACTCTGCCTGTTGTTTAGCCTGCTCTAATTCTGCGGTACGTTTTTGGACTCGTTGTTCAAGTTCTGTATTGGTTTGTTCTAGGGCAGAAAAAGAGGCTTTTAGTTGGGCCGCCATATGATTAAAGACCTGAGCTAATATCTTGAGTTCTTTAATTTCTTGAATATGAACCTGTTGATTTAAATTGCCCTGAGATATTTCTTCAGCCGCTTGGTTTAAGTCTAATATGGGTTGGGTAATCCACCGGGAGGTTAACAGTCCCATACTTATAGCAACAAACAGCGCTAATAGACATAATAAAATTGTTGTCCGATTATTGGTATTAATTTCTGCCATGAAGTCAGATTTAGGTACAACGACCACAATTAACCAATTTAAACCTAATTCATCTTGCCAAGGAGGGACTTCCAAGAAGTAAGGCTGACGGTCGAAGTTCAATTCAAGTTTGTGGGTTTCTTGAATGTTCGTCAAATTACCAAAACGGTCTTCGATATAGCGGGCCGTCATTTGGACTAAACGATCTTTGCTTGTGGTCGCTAAGATCGATTGCACGAGATTATGTTCATCAATAATAAAAGGGTCATGAACTGTAGAATTTCCCACCAATAAGCCCGAGCGATCCATAATAAAGATTTGTCCAGATTTACCAATTTCTAGCTCTCTGAGAAAATTACTGATCAGTGAAACAATCAGATCCGTTCCTAGCATTCCATAGATATTTCCTTCACTGTCATAGAGCGGAAGAACAGCCGAGATCGCGATCCGGGGATATCCTTTATAACTGAAAATTTCGCCCCAACTCGCTTGACTCACTTCCATTGCTGTCCTATACCAGGGACGTTGACGAGGTTCAAAGTTATCAATATCTACTTCTAGATTTGTGCGTTCTCCGCGCTCATTGGTGGCATAAATTTTGAAGTTTCCAGGAATTTCTTTTTTGACTTCACCAATTTTCAATGATCCATCATCTAACTGTTCTGCTCCGATAAATTCTCCCTCTTCATTAGCATAGTAAATAAATCCGATTAAGTCGAAGAGTTGAATTTGTTCCCAGAAGTGTTTTTCAAATGTTGATAGATTATTCAGGTCTAAATGACCTAAACGAATTGCTTTATCATTGGTAGAGTTGATAAAATGGGCACTCTGCAAATAATTGTCAAGCCGATCTGCTGTGCGATCGCTAACTTCATCCATTAGCTGATGAGCGAGGTCATTAACTGCCTTCTGTCCATTCCGAAATGAAAAATATCCCACTAACCCGACTGCGGTAAAGATTTGCACCAGAAATGGAAGAATGATCAGGGAGCGCAGGGGCAGATCTTGAAACCATCTTAATCGGGAATTTTTACCTAGCATAGGGTTATATCAGGATAGTGGTTTGTGTACAGTCTAATCGAAGGTGCGGAGATTGCGATCGCCGTTTAGCAGAGAACCGAACTGAGACGCTGAATTGTATTCGCTAACCTAAGAGTAAGCACCATTGAAAACGGAGTAACCAAAGGGTTCTTTTATTCCTCTATGAGGGTTATGCCATTTTCTAGAATTCTCTTGATGTTTAAGCCGGTTCCTAAGTTTAGGAATCGGCTTTTCTTTTCACCTCAGTTTAACTTAAAACGCGCCTGGGAAGGTCAATATCATACAGAAATGGTATTTTCTTGTTTGATTAAGGGTCGATACGATATGAAGTACGGGGACTTCCCTCAAGCTGGGGAGAAAAACCGAACCTGACAGTTCGCGCCAGTTTGTTAGATTGAATTCATCAAACAAAAGTAACTGGTTTAGGAGATTAACAGTATGCCTTTAGTTCGTTGGGAACCTTTCCGAGAAATCGATACCTTACAACGCCAAATGAATCGTTTATTTGATGATTTAGTGCCCAAAGAAGTCCTCTCTAATCAAGGGAATTTCTTGCCGGCGGCTGAACTTCATGAAACTCCTGAAGCATTTGAAATCAAATTAGAAGTTCCGGGAATGAAACCGGATGATCTCGATATTCAAGTAACGGCTGAAGCGGTTTCTATTTCTGGTGAACGGCGCAGCGAAAGAACCACTGAAGAGAAAGGTGTAACTCGCTCTGAGTTTCGCTATGGTCAGTTCCAAAGGGTTGTTCCTTTACCGAACCGCATTCAAAATAATAATGTGGAAGCGGAATATAAGGATGGGATTTTGCACTTGACGTTACCGAAAGTTGAAGAAGAACAACATAAGGTCGTTAAAGTGAAAGTGGGTTAAGGTGATTTGGGCTAGGCAAGGGGCTGGAATTCCCTTGCCTCAAACCATAACCTAACCGTCCTAACTTAACGAGTTCACTGCTCTATCACTAAGATTTAAGAACGAATTCACGAGCGCTTTGGTTTTCCTTGCCAGATCTTAGTGAACTCGCCCCTTGAGGAAATTAACTCTTCAAAACGTCGAGAATCTTCTCGTGCAACATGCCATTACTGACAACAACGCCCCGATTATTCACCATTTTCTGCCCATCGGCAAAATTGAGGGGTTGTCCATGCATATCGGTAACTTTCCCTCCGGCTTCTTCTACGACGATTGCACCAGCAGCATGATCCCAAATATTTTCGCGATAATCGGGATATTTGGGAGAGGGTAAGCGCAGGTAGAGGGCAGCTTTTCCAGATGCAACAATGCCATATTTGGCTTGGGAGTCCACGCGCACGGATGGAGTAGTAATACCGACGGCTTGAGCCATGGCATTTTGCCGAGATTGGTCGCCGTGAGCGGCTTCTACGCTTTCGACAAAGCGCATGTTTTCTTGATCGTCAGGACTCACTACATGGATGGTTTGTAATTCTCCCCCTGCTAAGGGTCTCATTTGTGCCCCTTCTCCACGCACGGCAACATAGAGCATACCGGGTTCTGAGCCTTCGACGGGCATGGCAGGACAGGCTAAAACCCCGACCTTGATATCCCCATCTTCAATGAGCGCTAGAGCCACGGCATACTGATCTTGACGCAAAAAGCCTTTTGTGCCGTCAATGGGGTCTAGCGTCCAATATCGGGGAGATACGGAGCCATTTCCGAGATCGATCCAGTCCGTTACTTGATCGGCGGTGGCATGGGGAATTAGATTTTGCACATAACCGAGCATTTTGTTGAGAGTATCGGCCATTTCCGGTTTGCGTAGCTCGGTTGCGTCTTCTTCTCCGACAATGGGATCGTTGGGAAAGATTTCGCCGAGTGCTTTGCAAATAATGGCCTGGGAGCCATAATCTGCAACGGTTACGGGACTTTTATCGTGCTTTTCGATCGCCTCTGGAATGTCTTGACGTACCTGCTGACAGAGTTTTGCGGCTAAGATGGCCGCTTCCATGGCTACCTGTTTTTCGCGATCGTAGGACATAGTTGCCTTATATAAGTGGTCATTTCTCGAAGATATCGTTTCTATCTTGGCAAGAGCCATGGACTTCTGTCACTACATCCTGGCTGTATGCAGCTTATTATTTCTCCTGAGCATAACCCCATCAGGTATTAGGTTTGTTAGTGAGGAGCGAGAAACCGGATTTATTTCCCTGCATCGGCGTGTGATAAAATATCAGGAAAAGAGTGCTAAATTAAGGACAATTATTGATGCAAATTACGATCGACTTACCGCCAGATCTCGAACAAGACCTCATCCGTCAAGCGGAGCAATCTAATATTCCCCTATCCACATTGATTCTGCAAGTATTACGCCACAGAATGCCAACGCAACCGATTCCAACTTGTCAATGGCCAGAGGCGATTTTATCTTATCAAGGAGTCCCTGATTTTCCCGCTTTCGAGTCCTATCGGGATGAACTGCTTCCCCTCACGAACAGGAACTATTTTAATGCAATATCTCCTTGATACCTGTGCGATCAGTGATTTCATAAAAGGCGAACCGGGTACTCAAAGCAAAATCAAGCAAACTGCCCCAGTTAACATTGCTGTTTCCTCAATTACAGTGATGGAACTCAACTACGGTTTAGCCCTCAATCCACAACAGGCTAAAAAAATCCAACCCATCATTCTCAGTTTTCTCTCTTCTGTAACCATTCTCCCTTTCACAGCGGCCGAAGCTGAAAAAGCAGCTCAAATTCGTGCCCTACTCAAATCTCAAGGACAGCCCATTGGTGCTTATGATGTCTGGATTGCTGCTACTGCACTGGAACATAACTTGATCGTGATTACTGCTAACCAACGAGAATTCAATCGCGTTGTAGATCTGAAAACTGAGAATTGGCGACAAACTTAAAAAACTGAATTGGTAGGGACAAAAATTGTTCGTCCCTACCCCCAATAGAACTATGCAGGCAGAGTTGAGCAATCCTCAAAATATCGGATCATTGCTTCACCAACCGCTTTTGTAACACCCGCAGCGACTGCTGATTTAGCTGCCCATCCTACAATCGGAACAAAGTCAAGAACTGAGTGTGCTACTTTACTACCAATCAAAGGAGCTGCAATTGTTGTAAATACAGCACCAGCAGTAGTTCTATCCAGATCCACGTCATAAATCGATCCAACTTGAATTACCATAGTTACATCTCCTCCAGTCATAGCATAGTGAGATCCTGGAATCCAAGCTATTGATGCAAAACCTAAAGCCCACTTATTAATAGCTGAACGCGCTTGTACTCTTGCTTGTCTTTTATTAGAAGCTGCCATCTTGGGATAAACCTCCAATATAGATTTGGGTAGATTGATACCTAATTTCTATAATGCTTACAACTCCAATATTTGACCACTCAATGAATGTTCAGTTTTGTCTTTGTTCTCTTGGGTAGTTTACTGTAGTTAATCTTTGTTGTACAATCAGGTGTGATAAAGTGCTGTAATGTAGGGAAAAATTGTTTATTCTAGATACAAAAATCATAAATCTTTTGCTTTCATTATGATTCTCAAAGAAATGTTACATCTTGCCGATGAGGTTATATTTGCTAAAACGGGTAAGCATTTGGATGATTTGCAGCAAGCAATAGTGCAAGGGACTCTGGAGCGCAAAACATACAAGCAAATTGCTATAGATTTTGACTGTTCTGAAAGTCGGGTGAGAGAAGTGGGTTCAGAATTATGGAAAAATCTTTCAAAAGAACTGGGAGAAGAGATTAGTAAGTCTAATTTTCGAGCAGCAATCCAGAGGTCACAAAATTATAATGTGTTTGCTCAAAATGTATTTAAAAATGTCAGAAGTAGTTTTAATATTTGTGAAAAGACAAGACCATCTCTAGATTTATCAGAAAAATACAATACTAAATTATTTGACTCTCATGATTTAAATGAAATGCCAGAGTTGGGAGCATTCTACGATCGCGCCTCTGAACTCGAAACCCTAAAAACCTGGATCTTACAAGACCACTGTCGTATCATCGCACTGATGGGTATCAGTGGCATTGGCAAAACTCAACTTGCGGTACACCTCGTCGAACAGATCAAAGCTGAATTTGAAACTGTGATTTGGCGGAGTCTAGAACAGGCTCCCCCTTTGAGTGAGTTAGAAGCGGACTTAATCGAAGTTTTCTGTTCTCCTCAAGCTGAAGATGCTTCTGCTGAGAAAAAGAAAGAATTACCCCTAATTAAATATCTACAAAAACATCGCTGCTTAATCGTATTCGATGACATCCAAAGCTTGTGCTGTCCTGGAGAACTCGCGGGCAAATATAAACCGGGTTATGAACCTTATAAATCCCTGTTCCGGAAAATCAAAAACTTACCCCATCAAAGTTGCTTGATTCTCATCGGTTGGGAACATCCTAGAGACTGTCTGCCTCTTAACCAGCAATCTCCTGGGGTTCGCACGATCCAATTAAACGGCTTAGATTCTTTATCAACTGAGACTCTGCTCAGAGAGAGTGACCTAGAGGATGTTGAAAAGTGGCGAATTTTGAACCAATATGAAGATAATCCCTTCTGGTTAAAAAGTGTGGTTTCTTTGATTCAGGAACTAGAGATTGAGCCAACGGATATATCACCCGAACATAGACTATTATTACCCGAAAATATCAAGGATAACTTACAGGAACAATTCAATCGCTTATCCCCTGTAGAACAGCAAGCACTTCATCTATTGGCACAAGCAGAGCAACCGGTTAAGTTAGGACAATTGCTGCAAAATGAGGCGCTTTCATCCTCAGACTTGATCAATGCACTCCATTCTTTATGCCATCGTTCCTTGATTGAACGGAAAGATAAGCGCTACAGTCTTTCCCCGGTGATTAAACAGGTAATTCTAAGTGATATTAAATCTGAATAATCAGTTACAGTCTGTCATTGCGAATGGAGCGTCAGCGGAATGAAGCAATCTCTGCCATCTCGGTAATCTTGGCGATTGCTTCCCTGCGGTCGCAATGACAAGTTTTTAACCGGATTTGATATGAAAATTAGTCAATAAGGGTGCGATCAAATAGATTAATCTTGAAATTGGTTTAAAGCTAATTGTAATTCAGGTAAAATTTCAGGTAAATTTACCTGAATGACGTTCCAAAGAATTTCAAAATCTAGATCGTCATAATTATGGATAACGACATCTCGTAGTCCAGCCATTTCCCGCCAAGGGATTATCGGATATTGTTGACGAAACTCAGTAGATAGTCGTTTGGTTGCTTCCCCAATAATAATGATTCTATATAAAATAGCTGCCTGTTTTTGATCGTCTTGTTCAAAGTCTTCTTGTGTCGTATCCTGAACATACCTGAGAATTTGCTCCGTGGCTGTAAGAATATCGATTAATGCTTGTTTATTCTTGGACATAGATGACCTCCGCCGAATTAAGGATATTCTGGCGACGAAGCATATTCGGACTATTATTAATACTTTGTCGTGTAATCAGATCGACAGGGCGATGAAAAAGAGTAGCGAGTTGTTCTCGCATTTGAATAAATTCTAAACCCCAAGAGTGATCGGGTTTAAAGGTAACTAAAACATCTACGTCACTATTGGCATTAAAGTCATCCCGGAGAATGGAACCAAATAAGGCGAGTTCGATGATAGACCAACGTTGGCAAAACTCCGTTAGGTGTTCTGGGGTGGTTCCTAGGCGCTGATAGATTTGGCCATAAGGCTGGGTATTGCTGGAGCGATAAAACTCCGTTTCGCTGGCGCGATCGCTAATTTGGGTAGTCATTTTAATGTTAGGCTTTGAGTATACATCATCCTAGACAATATTTTACTCAATTTGTCGCTGGGGCTGAGAAACCGGGTTTCTGAGAGAAATTTAGGTTCGGATACAGAGGTTATGGCAAAAATCCGGTTTCTGGAAGGAGATTATCGTATGAGTTTAGTGATATCAGAAGAAATTGTAAAAGCCAGTGGACTATCGGAAGAACAACTTCTGCATGAACTGATTTTAGTCTTATTTCAGCAGGATAAAATTAGTTTAGGTAAAGCAGCAGAACTCCTGAACTTGTCCCAGATCGGTTTCCAAAAGTTGATTGCTGAACGTGGGATTAACATCCATTATGATGTGGAAGAATGGCAAGCAGATATCCAACATTTGAGATCTAAGGGATGGTTATAGGAGGATGATTGTTGTTAGTGATACTGTATTAGGACTTACGCAACGACTCCATATATAGAGGATTGGTGCGTTACGCTTCGCTAACACACCCTACTGATAGAGCTAATGCGTAAGTCCTGTTTATATCAAGAAGTCCTAGGGACTGCGGGGGAAAAGAGGATCTAGGCTACCCAAACTCTGTTACAATCTGTAAAGAAACTGTTAAGGATATTTAGGACATTCGATGCGTGTTGCCATTGTTGGGGCAGGTTTAGCTGGCTTATCTACTGCCGTTGAATTGGTTGATGCTGGTCATCAAGTGGAGATTTTTGAATCCCGCGCCTTTGTGGGTGGAAAGGTCGGCAGTTGGGTAGATGCGAACGGCAATCATGTTGAAATGGGATTGCATGTGTTTTTCGGCTGCTATTACAATCTGTTTGCTTTGATGCGGAAGGTGGGTGCGTTTGAGAATCTGCGCTTAAAGGAACATACCCATACGTTTATCAACCGGGGGGGAATGACGGGGGCGTTGGATTTCCGCTTTCCGGTGGGTGCGCCGTTTAATGGTTTGAAGGCTTTTTTCACTACATCCCAACTTTCGGTTCAGGATAAGGCGATGAATGCGATCGCCTTAGCAACCAGTCCTATTGTACGCGGTTTGGTAGATTTTGATGGGGCGATGAGGACAATTCGCAACCTGGATTCTATCAGTTTTGCCGATTGGTTTCGTAAACAGGGCGGCTCGAATGGTTCCCTGAAGCGGATGTGGAACCCCATTGCCTATGCTTTAGGATTTATCGATACAGAAAATATTTCGGCTCGCTGTATGCTCACTATCTTCCAATTTTTCGCGGCAAAAACGGAAGCTTCAGTGCTAAGAATGTTGGAAGGTTCGCCCCATGAATATCTACATAAACCGATTTTGAACTATTTAGAAGAACGGGGGACAAAAATCTATACCCGTCGCCGGGTGAGAGACATTCAATTCACAGAAAGTAACGGTAAAACTGAAGTCACTGGCTTAGTGGTTGCCGATGGAGAAGGGGAAGAAACGATTACGGCTGATGCCTATGTTTGTGCCTGTGATGTACCGGGAATTCAAAAGCTTTTGCCCTCAGATTGGCGTAAGTGGCCGGAGTTCGATAATATCTATAAGTTGGATACGGTTCCAGTCGCTACGGTGCAATTGCGCTTTGATGGTTGGGTGACGGAATTGAATGATGAACAGCAACGCAAGCAATTAGAAAAAGCGGCTGGAATTGATAATTTATTGTATACGGCGGATGCTGATTTTTCCTGTTTTGCTGATTTAGCTCTAGCAAGTCCCGGAGATTATTATCGGGAAGGACAAGGCTCGCTGTTACAATTGGTGTTAACACCTGGCGATCCGTTTATTCGGGAAAGTAATGAGGCGATCGCCAATCATGTCCTCAAACAAGTGCAAGATCTGTTCCCCTCTTCCCGTAATCTGAAGATGACCTGGTATTCTGTAGTTAAACTGGCCCAATCTCTGTATCGGGAAGCACCGGGAATGGACCCCTATCGTCCAGCGCAGAAAACCCCGATTCCTAACTTTTTCCTGGCTGGAAGTTATACCCAGCAAGATTATATCGATAGCATGGAAGGTGCAACCCTTTCGGGACGACAAGCGGCTCAGGCTATTTTGGCTTAACGCGGTTTATCACACTTGACCCTGATAATCTGATAATCTGTGATACAGCTCTTCGTGGGGGAATGAGGGAGTGAACCATAGATTTAATCTAGCAAGTGAGCTATTCTGGCTATCTTTTAAAAACTGCCATTCGATGTATTGCAGATCAGGGTAAACGACTATATCAGTGTCTCTATTGTTTCAGTTCTCCGTATTGCCGTGCCTCCCTACTCCCCACTCCCCCTCCCTACTCTCCATCAATATCCGGAGATTGAGCAAAATTTACGAATAAGGAAGGGAGATTATTCAGTTAATTCCCCATTTGCCGATTGGATGGGTTGGGAACCAGTAAACGGAGACAGCAAACCATGACCAATAGCCCTAAATCTTTAAGTGTTGAAGCCTGTGCCATTTTGGGAATTTCCCCGAAAGAGTTGCGATCTCTCCTGAGTCAAATTGAAGCTCAACTCCACCATTCTGAGGTCTATCGTCGCACTCTGAAAAGTCTCCAAGATCAATTAGGAGAAGGAGTAGATGGTCTACAGATGTTGATTAAAGCCATGGGACGAGAAGCGATTCAGATCTCGTTGCAACACTTTATTCGTCAATATCAACACCAGTCTTGTGAACCGGTGCGTCCTTCAGCAGCGATCGCTCCTGTAACTAGCCCAAAGAGTAGCGCTCAACTGAGTCCAACCCGTGGGGTAAGTCATCAAAAGACAGGTTCTGTTGATTCAGGTATAGTTCCATCAGTCAAAGCCCCTGTATCTCGCCCCCAGAAACTCTCTAAAGCACAGTTAGCACAACAAAAGATACAACAAGAGCGGGAAGCCGGTTGGAAACAAATTGGCGAGCAACTGCAACAAGCGCGTTTAGGGCGCGCTCTCTCCCTCGATCAGCTCCATGCCTTAACCCGTATCCCTATCCATGAACTCAAAGCACTAGAAGCTGGAGATTTCGAGCATCTACCCGAAGAAATTTACCTGCATGGTTTTGTCCGTCGCCTCAGTATTGTCCTTGGTTTAGACAGTCAACGCCTCCTTTCGAGTCTCCCAGAACCGGATCTGACTCATTCAGTAGTTCCGTCTTGGTCTTCACTTTATACCCAAAAAAGCAAGGGATTGTACTTACAGCCTGCTCATCTATATTTAGGGTATACCGCATTAATGGCTGGTGCTGTTGGAGGACTCGCTTGGTTATACGGTGATGCACCCTCTGGTGCAGCTCAGGAACAACCTCCTGAAGCCCCACAACTCTCTGTTCCTGAATCTGAGAAAAAGTCTTATACTGCTGACTCCCTATCCAACCCCGATATTCCCTCACCTGAAGTGGTCAGCGATCCACCAGGATAAGGAATAGGGAATAGGGAGCTAGACAACCAATTTCCTTAAAATGGCAGTGGCAATGGCTTCTGGAGGTAAAACCTGATGCGTGGCACCGAGGGCGATCGCCTCTTTGGGCATCCCAAACACCACACAACTGGCTTCATTTTGGGCTAAAGTGAAGCCTCCAGCCTGAAAAATAGACAACAGACCATCGGCTCCATCCCGTCCCATTCCGGTCAGTAACACGCCAATACTACGATTTCTATAATATTGAGCTACTGAATTAAAGGTTACCGTAATCGAGGGACAATGCCCTCCACCTCCGACGGTGCGACTGTAGACAAAACAGCCCATCTGATCGAAGATCAGATGGGAACGTTCTGGAGGAAAATAGATATGGCCAGGTTGGGGGCGATCGCCTGCTCGGGCAACGCTCACGGGAAGAGAACAGCGACTTGAGAGCCAGTCAATAAACCCTTGTAAAAAACCTTCACTAATATGTTGCACACAAATCACTGGAACAGGTAGATTAGCTGGAAATTGGCTTAAAATTTGCTCTAACACTTGTGGGCCACCGGTTGAAGCTCCTAGGGCAATGAGTCCCAGATGGGTCGTTCTAAACGGCAGTATAGGACGGGAAAACCGAGAGGAAGAAGTAGAAAAAAATACGGATTTGGTTTGAGAGACAGGGACAGAAGCATTCACCGGTTGTTGAGAGCGTTTACGGTTCCTAAATACAGACACTCCTGCTAAGATTTTCACCTTATTAATTAAAGCTTGTTGAATGCGATCGGAGTCTACCCCAAGTCCCCCTTCCGGTTTAGGAAAAACATCCACTGCTCCTGCTTCTAAAACTTTAAATACTTGATGGGTATCCTGTTCGCGCACCGAAGAACTAATCACTAAAATCGGTTTAGGGCGAGTAGACATGATTTCTTCAGTTAAGGTTAACCCATCCATTTCTGGCATGTGTAAGTCCGTACAAATGACTTGGGGATCAACTTTAGGAATGAGGGCGATCGCCTCTTTTCCAGTACGAGCTGTACCCACTACTTCAATATCTGGAGAGGCGTTGAGCATCCGCTTGAGGATGCTCAGGGCAATGGGAGAATCTTCAACAATAATGACTCGAATCGGCATTCAAAGTTACTCCAACAGGGGGAATTTAGGGAAACTTTGTAGAAGAGATGGAGAGTAGGCAGTGGGGCAAAAGTAGTTCAGTTTCAAGATCGATTGCCCGGTGTCTTCACTTTACAGTTACTCTGCTATATTAACTCCGAATAATACTGCTCAATATGGGTAAACTCCTGTTTTTCTCCACCAAACTGATCGTAAAGGGCACGATGGCAGGATAGTCCGTATTCATCGCTGCGAGTTTCGTATTCTTTGACCCAATCGACCAAAACTTGAAGCATGGCTTGTTGTTCTTGGGGAGAAGCAAATTTTTCCGGTTCCCAAGGCCGTTGGTAACAGTGATGAATACAGGTTGCTATGCCTGGATTGAGAAAGCGCAGTTCAGTGCAGTAGGGTAAGGCGGTTTCGATAATATCAGCATAGCAACCTTCAATTACCCATTGTTGATTATCTTGGATAAACGAGAGCAATAGGGTAATACTTTCATTGAGGGGTTTTCGTTCTGGCCCTGGATTCCAGGCAATTTCATCCAGGGATAGGCGGGGAATGGGGCGATCGCCAATTAAGCGACGGGCCATGGTACTTTTTCCTGCACCGGCATTACCAAGAAGGATGATTCTCATTCTTCAATTTGCCAGAGTTCTTTGGTAAAGTCCTCGTCTAGGATACGGTGGGGACGCATGAGTAAGACCAATTGTGCTAACAAGGGTTGATCCGGTTCAGTTTCCCACCATTGAAGTTCTAATTGACCGTCGATGTCTACTAGAAAATAGCGATCGCTATCCCATTGTCGCTCCTGGCGATCCACTAACATTAAAATAGGTTCTGAATTCTCGGATAGCGCTCCAGGAAGTTCGTCACTGTTGGC
Source organism: Roseofilum sp. Guam (assembly GCF_017746735.1). Classification (NCBI taxonomy): domain Bacteria; kingdom Bacillati; phylum Cyanobacteriota; class Cyanophyceae; order Desertifilales; family Desertifilaceae; genus Roseofilum; species Roseofilum sp. Guam. The sequence goes on from NZ_JAGHZN010000010.1 coordinate 16,629, forward strand.
TAAGAGAGCAACCGGATCGCCCATTGCTCGGATCACTGACCATCCGGGAACTGCGACAAAAGCCGATGCTCCTTGACTACGAACTACTCCAAACGGCTCAAGGGCTTCAATCAAAGGTACAGCTTTCCAATCCTCTAGGGTGAGGGGAAATTGACCAACGACGGGAATCACCCGAGGCGATTCGTGAGCGGATTCTAGGCGATATACGGGTAATCTGGGGGCACTTTTTTGGGGAACGACGGTAAAATCGGTGAGCAGATGTTCCAGATATTGGCGAGCCGCATTACTCTGGGCGTAACGCAGACCTTTAGCAATTAGGCGCGATCTCTCTTGAATGTCTTTGTGTTGGCGGGCGCTTTTCCAGCACTGATGGGCCATAATATCTCCGGGATGCTGGGAAAAGCCTTCAGCGGACGAACTGCTGCGAGAGAAGTCTTTGATGGCTTTAGCCAGTTCGTGAGCTTGATCGGCATCCAGGTTATGATCCAGGCTAAATTCAGCCGCTGCTACCCGTTGGGGTTGGGTAAGGATGCGGAATTCGTAGAGAAGATCTGAGCCTTTTTGGTTAAAGTGCGATCGCACCGATTCTTTAATTTCAGCTTTGGTTAAGCTGGTGTAGACTTGGGCTGCAACCATCACCTGATTTTGTTGTACGGGTTCAAATCCAGTTTCTTCAAAAATGCGATCGGGTGCATATCCTGCCTTTTGCAGTTGGCTACAGGCCTGTCCCCACTCAACCCATGTGCCTTGTTTTCGGCGCAGTTGCAGCAACAAGGCATCTGCATCAATGGGTTCTACATTGGGAGGTGAATAGGGGGAATAACTCATAGCCGTGATTCTTCACTCAACGATCTTTTGATTACTTTATCGCTTTCTGGGGGGCGATCGGCCTAGAGCAGAATTTTTTTGGGGGTTTACCTCTTGACAAGTAACCCCTAATCAAGGCATGATAGTAGATGGGCTTTAGGGGCTATAGCTCAGTTGGTAGAGCACCTCAATGGCATTGAGGGGGTCAGCGGTTCGAGTCCGCTTAGCTCCATTTTACTTACAGCAAGGGTTACTGTTCCAGGACGCAAGAGTGATGTACTTGATTGCCAGGGGTTACAGCAATTACACAGCTATGGTTTGCTATCTGGATGTTTTCGACCCTCTGACCAAATCTGTGTTTTTCGTTGATTTCACCCAAATCGATGGGTTAGGCGTGTTAACCGTACAAACGATTCTCTCGGAAGTTGCTCTTGACCCCTCCCGTTTTCCTTCTGTCAAGCATTTTTGTTCTTGGTTAGGGCTTTCTCCAGGCAGTTGCATTACGGGTGGCAAGATTAAAATTTCTCGCACTCATCGAGTTGTTAATCGCGCAGCCAATGCCTTTCGCATGGCGGCTCAAGCTCTCAAGAACAGCCGTTCGCTTTGGGGGCTTTCTCTCGTCGTCTGCGCAATCGATTAGGTTCTCCTAAAGCGATTACCGCTACTGCTCATAAACTGGCACAGATTTTCTATGCTCTTTGGACTCCGGGTGAGGCTTATGTTGACCCAGGTGTTGATTATTATGAACACCTGGGTCAGCGACTTGTTCATCACTTGACCAAAAAAGCCAAGAGACTGGGCTTTGAGTTGATTCCTCAGTCTACCTCATCCCCAGGCTGTGATTCTGTTTCTTAGGAGAGGGGCAATCCTCTGTTTAAGAATACCGCTTCTCGATTGACTCAGCAAAATTAGGAGACTCTAGCTACAAACTCCCACGCCCCATTCCCCCATCAAGGTAAAATAAGGTCTGGCGTTTTGGATTAAGCCGATTTATGAATGTACTGTCGATCCCGACTTGGGTGATTCATGTTTCGAGTGTGATTGAGTGGATCATGGCCATTTGGCTAATTTGGCGTTATGGAGAATTAACTGGCGATCGCCGTTGGTCGTGGTTTGCCCTTGCCATGATTCCGGCTCTGATCAGTGCTATGTCTGCCTGTACCTGGCATTTCTTCGATAACGATCCCAACCTAGAATGGATTGTTACTCTACAAGCTGCCATGACCGTTGTTGGCAATTGTACCCTCTGCGCTGCCGGTTGGCTCCTCTGGCGACAAACCCAATCTCAAGCTTAAAACTCCCGTTTAATTCCTGCATCAGATAACCATGTCCAAAGATATCCTATTTGCACTCTCTTTATTTCCCTACTTGGGATTTTTATGGTTTATTACCCGCTCTGGACAAATGCCCCGGTTAGCTCTCATTGGCTTTTATATGACCTTAGTATTTGTAGGCGTAACGATTCCTGCCGGCATTTATGCCCAAGTCGTTTACCATGAAGCCCTAGCCAATGTAGATTTGCTCCATGGCGGCGCGGAAGTATTCTTAAGTATCTCCAATATTTTAATCGTGGTGGGATTTTATCAAGCCGTTAAATCTCAACTAGCGAAGGCATCCGACAGTTAAGCCAATTTTAGGGGCCGGTTCTCCAACATCTAGGAACCCTATCAATAAGGTCAGTAAACCCGCCTTAGTGGCTTGGCAAGCTTAAAATAGTGCATTGGAATAGTCGGACTCAATAGGTTTAAACACAGGATAAAGATCAAAAGTGTTTAATCTCGACATACAACTTTACATTTAAGCGAACAAGGTTTCCAGCAGCAGATCTTAGCTCCAATGAACAATGGAGCAGTACCGACTTATTTGTATTTGTAAATAGCGAAATTTATCCAACAAAGTTTGGCCATAAAACTTAGGAACTTCCATTAATAACTGTAAGATGTAAGTAAGCAATCAAAACCATGCAGGGTAAGAGCCTCTCAATCGCCCTTGAAAAAAGGAACTCAGACGAGAGAGCATATAATCATTATTCATAGCTGCCTGCTTCTGCTTCTAGGACTCCGCTTTAATACTGAAACCTATTCCCTATTCCCTAGCGCGTAGCGCTATATAAGCTGGAATGGAATTGTTTTGTTCTCCTACTCACCCTACCCCCTGGTTATTTCCTGAAGAAAAATGGTTTTCCCGTTACCGCGCGAAGCGCTGTATTTATATCTGCATGGGTTTGCATCATCTCCCCAGTCCTTGAAGTCGCTGGTGATCGCCCAAAAATTTAGTGATCGCCAAATTACCCTGCAAGTCCCTGATTTAAATCAGGGTGATTTTTCTCATCTCACCCTAACTCGCCAATTGCAACAGGTGGGGGAATTATTCCCAGCATCAGAAACCCCAGTTTATATTATTGGTTCGAGTTTTGGAGGGTTAACGGCCACTTGGTTAGCCGAACGTTATCCTCAAGTGCAAGCATTAGTTTTACTGGCTCCTGCTTTTGAGTTTTATACCTATTGGATGACTCAATTGACGGAATCTGAACGTCAAGAATGGCAAAAAAGGGGCTATTGGCCCATTTATCATTATGGCCAGAAGCGATCGCTTCCCTTACACTACCGTTTCATCTCCGATTTACTTCAATATTCCTCTTCGTCTCTCACCCGTGCTGTCCCTACACTCATTTTCCATGGGTTACACGATGAAGTTATTCCCTTTAAAGTCAGTCAAGACTACGCTGAGAACCGACCTTGGGTTAACTTAACCGAGTTAAAGAGCGATCATAGCTTAGGCGATAAACTCCCCGAAATTTGGCAGGGTATTCAAGACTTTTTATCTGGAATTACAACCCTCAACTAAGTTTTCCTGATTCCCTACTGCCCACTGCTGGCTATGACCAGCACGTAGCGCTATAAAATTTGATATGCTGATTTAATCTTCATCGCTACTTCTGAGTTAGTTAAGTCTATGTTGTCTTTCATCCGTCCGGCGATCGCCCAACTGAATGCCTATAAACCCCATCCAGGAAGCATCATCGGCAGTCATCCACAGACTTTGGATCGACTCGATACCAATGAAAGCACCCATGATTTACCGGAAGAGCTAAAACAGAAATTAGGCGAACTTTATGTTCATTCCCTAGAGGCTAACCGCTATCCTGATGGCAGTCATCAGGAATTAAAAGAGGCGATCGCTGAATATGTTAACGAATCAGCCCGAATCTCTCCAGAAACTGCCCTTTTCCCCGCTCAAATTGCCCTAGGAAACGGCTCCGATGAACTGATTCGATCCATCCTTATGGCAACCTGTTTAGGCGAGAGAACAGCGATTTTAGCCGCTAATCCCACCTTCTCCATGTATGGGATTCTTGCCAAAACCCTAGGCATTCCTGTGGTCACCGTTGACCGCAATCCCCAAACCTTTGAAACCAATCTAGAAGCCGCTCAAAAGATTGTAGAATCCGATACTTCGGTTCCGATTCGGGTGGTCTTTATGGTACATCCCAACTCCCCTACTGGAAACCCACTTACCCCTCAAGAAATCGAGTGGCTAAAACAACTCCCTCTAGAAATTTTAGTGGTGATTGATGAAGCCTATTTTGAATTTAGTCAACACACTCTTGTCTCTGAATTGGGTCAACATCCCAATTGGGTGATATTACGGACATTTTCCAAAGCCTTTCGATTAGCCTCCCATCGCGTTGGCTATGCTGTGGGTCACCCAGAATTAATTGAAGCCTTAGAAAAAGTACGACTGCCCTATAACTTACCTACGTTTTCCCAACTGGCAGCCCTGTTGGCTCTCCAAAATCGTCAACCGATTCTCAGCAGTGTTGGTTCACTGTTAGAAGAGAGAGAATACCTAAAAGAACAATTAAATCAAATTTCTCAGCTCACAGTTTGGCCAAGTGCAGGGAATTTTCTCTATGCTCGCCTAAATTCTAGCAGCCAACTGACCTACGAAGCGCTCGGCGATCGCCTGAAAACCCAAGGCACTCTTATTCGTCACACTGGAGGAGGATTAAGGATCACCATTGGCAATCCTGACGAAAATAAACGCACTTACCAAAGACTCCATAGCCTTTTAGACTCAGTTTCCGTTCTTAAGTGAGCAATCGAGCCTCATTTATCGTCTCTGGGAAAACACCTACCATCAGCGCTAAAGCCTCATTAGGTATAGTTGCCAGAGTTTTAGCGCCAAAAAAAGCTTCAAAATGCTGAAGAATCTTTTGGGCCCGATTGAGGGGGATACTTTGGTCAGAGAATTGATGGGTAAAGCGAATCCACTGAAGGCGAATTAAATAGGCCTGTCGTTGCTCCTCTAAGTTTTGTGGAGAGACCAGATCCAGATTTCCCACAGGTAACAACCCATGACAATCTGAATCACAGATTCCACCGACAGCCGCCCCAGGACCGGCAAATTCTGCATAATAGCGTTTATAGACGATCAGACCATTGCGACGGCTCTTATTGACCATCAACAATTTTCCTGATTTTAATTGACTCAAGGGATCGAGATCTGGCACCTCTAACACCGTTTGACCAAGTTTTCGAGTATGAAATGGGTTATGTTGACAATTCCCCGGAACTGACTGAACTCTTCTAGGTGAAGTCGAGGCAGCTATGGGGGAAGCTGATGATTGGCAGCAGTTTAGATGATTGTTCTCCATTTGCGATCATAGTCGGTTAAGTTCACAAGATGTTATGACAAAGAACAGGAGATTCGATTTAATGCTCATGGATCATCTAAATTCAAGCTGAGACAAACCCAGTTTAAGTGCATTAACTCTGGCTGGCAACAACTCTCCCGGTACTTCTTGGCTCTAAGATGCATCCAATCAAAAGTATATTCAGAGATTTAAGAGCAGGATCGGGCATACCATCAACTTTAAGGGGTTGACGAGTCAATGTTGGCGCTTTCTTGTTAAAATTATTCGATCTATCTTTCAGTGTAAATCCTATAGTTAGTCCATCCCCTAACTTCATCAAAACTTCATAAAACTGAAGAAATGGGTACAGAATTTTAAAGATTTCAAGAAGCTTAAGTCTGAGCTATACCCAAAGACCAAAGGATTGACTTAGCATAGAGATGTATAAGCACACACTCGAATCAAGCCCCATAAGTCCCTCATAATGTAAGTGTTATGAACAGTAATTATTCCCTTGGTTCAAGCTGGGAATTGGTATCGGTTTTACCCAGACTCCATCATCCTTCTACAGATTGCCCGATTAAACGTAGCATCGATATTATTGGTAGTCTGGTCGGTTTGCTGATTCTAGCTCTGATCTTTATCCCAATCGCCATTGCCATTAAACTCGATAGTCCTGGGCCTATTTTCTTCAGTCAGCGACGCTATGGACTCCATGGTAAGCCATTTACGATTTATAAGTTTCGCTCCATGGTGACCCATGCTGATAACTTGAAGTCGAAGGTGAAAAACCAGGCTGAGGGATTAATCTTCAAAAATGAATCCGATCCCCGCGTCACTAAAGTGGGCCAATTTTTGCGTAAAACTAGCTTAGATGAGTTTCCCCAATTCTGGAATGTCTTATTGGGAGAGATGAGTTTAGTCGGCACTCGTCCCCCCATCCATGATGAAGTAATTCGCTACAAACCTCATCACTGGAGACGATTGGATGTGAAACCGGGTTTAACGGGACAATGGCAGGTGAGCGGACGTTCGTTGGTGAGCAATTTCGAGGATATCGTGAGCTTGGATTTAGAATATCAATCCCTCTGGACTCCTCTCTATGATTTACAACTAATTTGGCAAACGGTTTATGTCGTTTTACATCGGACAGGGGCTTGTTAACTAATTGAGCTGGGTTTAAGGTGACATAGTAGGGGTCAACACTTGTGGGTTGACCCCTATTATTTTGGGGAATAGGAAAAGGGATGCAAGGACACAGAGACGCGAAGACATGGAGATAGACTACTCCCTATTGCCTATTGCCTACTCCCCATTCCATGCCTCAACTGATGCCATTGCCAAGCATGGTGAATAATGGTTTCTACATTAGGATAGATGGGATTCCAGTTAAGGAGAGTTCTAGCTTTGTCACTACTACCCACTAATATAGGCGGATCTCCAGGACGGCGATCGCACTCAACTGCTTTAATTTCACCTCCCGTCACTTGGCTAGCCGTTTCAATGACTTGTCTGACGGAAAAGCCATTGCCATTCCCCAGATTAAAGACTTCACTTTCGCCACCATTGAGCAGGTATTCTAAACCCAGAATATGGGCAGCCGCTAAGTCAAGTACATGAATGTAATCTCGAATACAGGTTCCGTCTTCTGTGTCATAATCTGTGCCAAAGATAGATAAAGAGTCCCGTTTTCCTAAAGCTGTTTGCAATGCTAAGGGAATCAAATGGGTTTCTGGATGATGATCCTCACCTAATAAGCCTCCAGGTTCGGCTCCAGCGGCGTTAAAATAGCGGAAACGGACCGATTGTAAACCATAGGCATGGTCAAAATCAGTGAGAATACGTTCAACCATGGCCTTACTCGCAGCATAGGGACTCATGGGATTTTGGGGATGATCTTCGGGGATAGGAAGAGTTTGGGGTTCCCCATAAATGGCACAAGTGGAAGAGAAAACTAACTTCTTGACATTGGCGGTTAACATGGCTTCTAGGAGGGTTAACGTGCCATGAACGTTATTGCTGTAGTACATGCCCGGTTTTTGGACGGACTCGCCAACGGCAATAAATGCGGCGAAGTGCATGACGGCAGCGATAGGATAAGTTTGGAAGATTTGATCGAGTAGGAGGCGATCGCTAATATCTCCTACAATTAAGGGTACTTTGAGAACATCTTCGACTAAATCCTGATGCCCATAACTGAGATTATCTAGAATAATCACTTCATAGTTAGCCTGTTGTAAAGCCAACACTGCATGGGAGCCAATATAGCCGGCTCCACCGGTTACTAAAATCGTTGGTTTTGCTTGCGCCACCTGAAAATCCCCTTATCTATGGATATTTGGATATTTGTCTAGTAGTTGCTCTGCCCTAAATCTCTATTTTCCTTGGAATCGATTCCCCAGAAATCTTACACTATAAATAGCATGGGTAAGGGGTTCAATCGATGAACATCAATCTTACCCATAATGTTCTATCTAACATTAGCCTTTTTCTTCTGTATGACTGATATTGCCCAAGAGATTACTGCCATTGATAACGAACTCTCGAAGCGAGATATTGCTCTCGATCCGGGAGGGTATTTTATTATTTACCTTGACCGAGAAGCTGGGCTGATTGGCACCAAGCATTTTACTAATATTATCAACGATCGCGGTCTGGCAGTCGATCCGGACACGGGAAAGGTTATTCCTGCCAAAGGGAAAGTGGAACGAACCGCGAGTCAGGTTTACACAGCGCGAACGGCAAAGGAATTGTGCGTCAAACTCTTTGAAACCGATCCTCCCTGCGGAGTGACGATGTTCGATCATGCGGCGTATCTGGGACGGGAGTTGGTGCGGGCAGAGTTCGCCCTGATTCAGGGTACAGAGTATATCCAAGATTAAGAAAGATTAAGAAATCTGCGATCGTGTGGTGCAGCCTAGTCCAAAATGGCTGTATCCCTTCTACTGATAGGGATAGATAGAGGATTCAACTCAGCGATAAATTAAGGAAAGTAACAGAATTGTTGCAACTCTTAACATAAAAATGGCGATCGCTGCCTCAGACCTTGTTAAACTAAGACCCTAGATACTTTAAAAACCCTCCCTCACCGGAGATCCAACCCCCCTTAAGGGAAGCGCTCATAACTCAAAACGAATCCTTAAAGACCTATGGTAAGCTCGGCTGAAAAACCCGCTTTTCAAGAAATCCGTCCAGGCGTAAAAGTCCCGGCTAAGGAAACTATCCTGACCCCTCGATTCTACACCACAGACTTCGATGAGATGGCTGAGATGGACATCTCTGTAAATGAAGACGAATTGCAAGCGATTCTGGAAGAATTCAGAGCAGATTATAATCGCCATCACTTTGTCCGTGACGAGGAATTTAACCAATCCTGGGATCATATTGATGGTGAAACCCGTCGGTTGTTTGTCGAATTTCTCGAGCGCTCTTGTACCGCTGAGTTTTCTGGTTTCTTACTCTATAAAGAATTAGGCCGTCGTCTCAAGGGTAAAAGTCCAGTGTTGGCAGAATGCTTTAATTTAATGTCCCGTGACGAAGCCCGTCATGCTGGATTTTTGAATAAGGCGATGTCAGACTTCAATCTCTCCTTAGATTTAGGCTTTCTGACCAAAAGTCGGAGCTATACTTTCTTCAAGCCTAAGTTTATTTTCTACGCCACTTACCTGTCAGAAAAAATTGGCTACTGGCGCTATATCACGATCTATCGCCATTTACAGCAACATCCTGAAGATAGAGTTTATCCCATCTTCCGCTTCTTTGAAAATTGGTGTCAAGACGAAAACCGCCATGGTGATTTCTTTGATGCCATTATGAAATCTCAGCCCCAAATGCTCAATGATTGGAAGGCGAAACTCTGGAGTCGTTTCTTCCTGTTGTCGGTGTTTGCGACCATGTTCCTTAATGATATTCAACGGTCAGATTTCTATGCTTCCATTGGTTTAGATGCGCGCGAATACGACATTTATGTGATCAAGAAAACCAATGAAACCGCAGGTCGGGTATTCCCAGTCATGTTGGATGTAGACAATCCGAAATTCTATGAATATTTGGATATTTGCATCGAAAATAATAAGAAATTGCGGGAAATTGATGCTTCTAGTAGTCCCAAGTTCTTAAAACCCCTGCAAAAGCTTCCCCATTACCTTTCTAATGGTGTTCAGTTTATCAAACTGTATTTCATGAAACCCATTGATGTGACAGAAATGGAAGGCGCTGTTCTTTAATTAGATTTTTTCATGAGGTGAAAGGGTTCTGTCAAGATTGGCAGGCCCTTTTTATGGTTTTTAAAGGGATAAAACCACAGAGTCACGGAGAAACACGGAGTTTACCTCTCTTTTGAGGGTAAGACAATGGAAATGGGAGAATCTGTTAAGAGTTTAATGAGTATCATCCTGGGGTTAGTCGCTGGGTTATGGGGGATGGAACTTGCTGCCTATGCCGAGCCTGTGGAGGTGCCACCAGGGGTTTTAGAAGGCTCTCCCGTGCTGCAACGTTGGCAAGAGGACGTGCCAAATGTGTTAGAAGAGATCCAAACCGATCCGAGTTTGCCCACTCGACTGAAAGCGGGGTATTCCCAGTTTCCGTCATCAGATCATCTAGGGGGGTTTCATGTGGGGTTAGAAGATTGGTGGGTGGGAAAAACGGGGTTAAGTTTCAGTGTAGGGTATGAGGGATCGTTTGGGGGGGAGCGATCGCACTTAGGCCTAGATCTTCATTATCATGTACTCCCCCTAGGTGGATATTTTAACTTAGCTCCCGTCTTCGGGTATCATCATCTGGGAACCCCAGACTATTCAAGAGGGGGGGTTAATTTGGGGCTACGCCTGATGCTGATTCCTTCACGGGGAGGGGGTACAGATTTATCCCTCTCTCAAACCTTTGTCAATCCGGGAAGTGGCACAGAAATTGGTTTAACGACCCTTGCCATGGGTTATGCTCTAACTGAGCAGTGGCGTTTAGGAACAGAGATTGAAAAACAGAACTCCAGCGAGCGTAAAGATAGTCGAGTCGGTATTTCCTTAGAATGGATGTTCTAGCGCAATTCAATATCTCAGCAATTATAGCATAACTGTGGCGATCGCACATCCGGCACAAGGGTGAATTGCAAATCCTCCACTTGGAGGAAGAAATTCTAGGGATGTAACCCCTATACTGAAAATCATAACATTCGATCTATACACCAGTGTGGGAGGTAAGCCAATATGAAACTTACACATGCAGTCGTTTTAGCCTTATTTACTCCCCTTCTATGGCTCAGTCCGGCTAAAGCTGAAAATCCTGACCACGTCCAACAACTGCTTGAAACTCGCGCATGTATGGGATGTGACCTCTCTGGTGCAGATTTAAGCCAACACCATTTGATTGGCGCAGATTTACGTAATGCTGATTTATCCGGTGCAAATCTGACCGAAGCAAACTTAGAAGGTGCAGATCTCACAGGTGCTAATCTCGAAGGCGCTAATCTAACCGATGCCTTCCTCAATCAAGCGAGTTTACATGAAGCCAATCTAGTCGATGTTAATTTTACCCGTGCTTCTCTGATTGAAGTGGATGTTACCCGTGCAGATATGCAAGACCTGACGATTACAGAAGCGACCATCTACAATACTCAAATTGGGGTGGGTGGATTAGCTCCAGAACCGGGTGAAGATGTAGAATTCTAATCAACAGGGGTTAAATGCCCTTGATGGAGAGATAAGACTGGTTTTCCTAAAAACTGAATCAATCGTTCGTCATGGGTGGTTACCAGAATGGTGATGCCCATGCGATTGACTTTTTGTAAGATTTTCATCACTTGCATGGCGTTGTGGGAATCCAGGTTACCTGTGGGTTCATCGGCTAACAGCAGGGGAGGTGTCCCCACCAGAGCGCGTGCCAAACTTGCCCGTTGCTGTTCTCCTCCAGAGAGGTAATGGGGGAAACAGTTGGCTTTGTGGGATAAGCCCAACATTTTCAGGGTAGGGGGTAGACGGCGCTGGATTTGTGCAGGGCTAAATCCTTGGGCGCGAAGAACAAAGGTCAGGTTTTCAGCAATGGTTTTTTGGGGGATAAGTTGGTAGTCTTGGAAGACAATACCCATTTTACGCCGCAGTTGGGAAAGGCGATCGCCTTTTAAGTCCGTCATCGTTTCCCCTAAAACAGTCAAGTGACCAGATGTGGGCTTTTCTGCCCCATAAATGAGCTTGAGAAACGTCGATTTCCCCGCTCCAGATGCTCCCGTAATAAACAGAAAATCGCCCTTACAGACTACTAAGGAGATTTGGCGCAGGGGACAAGTACCATTGTTATAGGTTTTTTGGATGTTCTGAAACTGAATAATGATTTTTTTTCCCGCAACCGAGGGTTCTGGGGAATGAGACGGTTGCCACCATTGCCGGACTGACTGTAGCGTTTGTTTTAGGGTTTTCATCTGAACCGATTCAGAACGACTGCGTTAAGGATAGCCAGGCAAACCGAGGTAGGGCTAACATTCTCCGCCAACGACTCGGTTCTTGGTAGAGACGATACACCCATTCTAAATGGCGATCGCGCAACCAAACCGGAGCGCGATCTTTTCGTCCTGCCCAAATATCAAAACTGCCCCCCACTCCAATCCAAATGGACTCCGGACAGATCGAGCGATGTTGAGCGATCCAGAGTTCTTGACGGGGAACGCCTAAGCCGACATAAATCAAGTAAGGTTGTTTTTCTTCTAACGTAGATAAAAGGGCTTGCTGTTCAGCTTCAGACAGATACCCATGTTGCGCCACGATCTCAAGATCTGGACAGTGCTGCTGCCACATTTGCGCCGCCTCTTCAGCAACTCCTGGCTGTCCTCCATAGAAAAATACCCCTTTAGAGACTTCCTCTGATGAAGAGAATTCAGGGATACGATAAAGCAGTGTTTGGGCTAACTCAATACCGGGAAAGCGCTGGATTTGATACCCCTGCCATTGCAAGTATAAAACCACTCCCGATCCATCGGGAATGACCAAATCTGCTTGGCGGATTACCTCTGCTAGAGCTGGATTTTCCCGCGCTTGCATAGTCATTTCTGCATTCAGAGTCACCACATGTGCTCCTTGACGTTCCTTGAGCAGATGCAGTAACCACCCTGGATAATCGTCGCATAAATGAATGGGAAGATCCATCACCCGTGCTGGTTCTGGACTCTTCAGCGGATTATTCTCCATCCTCACTCCTTCTACCCACTCCATATTCTTGCATTTGAATATCTATCGTCAATGCTTCCGTATTTTACCTTAGCGCTACCCAAGCTATTTAGGGAGTCAGGGAAGAGGAGATCGCCTATCATACTACTTATCAACTACTGACAAAGTGCAGCCATGACCGATTCCCCTACAGATTATTGTAAACACACTATCGCGAAGCGCTATAAAAACGGTTTTTTCCTATTTCCTATTCCTTAGGATCCATGTTTCAAGCAACTCGTCGCCGTTTAGCCTTATGGTACACTGCCGTGACTGCGGTGCTATTGCTGTGTTTTGCTGGGGGGATTTATGGATATGTGCGAGCGACGTTAATTGAGCGCATTGATGATACCCTGAATCATGTTGTGGAAGTAGTGGAGCGATCGCTCATTTTTGATGCTTTGTCTACCGCTAATCGTCAATCTCCCCATTTTCAGATTAATCTAGAAGCGAGTTTTCAAGACCAAGTGGAACCGGCAGAGGACGATCGCATTGATTTAGAATGGTTTAGTCCCACAGGAGAGTTATTATGGTCAACCTGGGAAACTCCCCTCAATCTTCCTCTCCATTTTAATCGTATGGGGGAAACGGTACGAATTGCACGATCGCCCCATGGAAATCTTTGGAATTATACAGACTCGGATGTCCTCTTGCGACAAGTAACCGATCGCGTACAAGTGGATCGTGAAGTGTTAGGATACTTGCGCGTGAGCCATCCTTGGTTTGAAGTCACTAAACCCACACGCCAGTTAATGGTGGATTTGGCGGCTGTTATTAGTTTAACCATTATTGCCGTCGCGGCGATTGGGTGGTTTTTATCCGGTTTAGCGATGGAACCGGTTAGAGTCAGTTATCTCCAACTGAAGCAATTTACCTCCGATGCTTCCCATGAATTAAGAAATCCGATTGCTACGATTCAAACGAACGTTCAAGTGGCTCTTGCCGATCCCAGTTTAGATCCTCAACAACATCAACCTTTACAAGTGATAGAACGACTCACGCGCCGTATGGGACGCTTAGTTAACGATCTGTTATTTTTGGCTCGGCAAGATAGTGGTATGGTTGAACAGCAATGGCAATCTATTCCCTTAGATGCCTTGGTGATGGAAGTGATTGAAGAACAGCAGTTGATTGCGCGATCGCGTAATTTAACCTTAGACTTTAATCTCGACTCTCCCGATTTTCCTCCGGATCTAGACCCCTTCACTGTCACTGGAGATTGGACTCAGTTAACCCGTTTATGCACCAATTTAATTAGTAATGCTCTGCAATATACACCTACGGGAGGAACCATTACCGTCTATTTAACTCAAGGTTCTGGAGTGCAATTGCAAGTCAAAGATACGGGGATAGGCATTGCTAAAGCGGATTTACCCTATCTCTTCGATCGATTTTACCGGGTTGATCCGTCTCGGAGCCGAGATGTGCGAGATCCTGAAGGTCAAGTAGCGACACGATCGGGGTTAGGATTGGCGATTGTAAAGGCGATCGTGGATAACCATAATGGCTCTATTAAAATAGAGTCCCAAGGCGATCGAGGAACCACTGTTACCGTAAGTCTACCTGAATATCGATGCGATCGAGGATGATCTTAAGCTAAATAGGCATTGTAATACGTCTCTTTCTCCAAGCGCAAAGAATCGTCTAGGTTTGAAGATCGGATAAATTCTTGTATCCATATTTTATCGCCACTTCAGACACTGTGCTGAAACGACTCCAAGCATTTAAGTCTGCTCCAGCTTCAACCAATAATTTAACTATCTCTGTCTCATGTCCCATGATTGCGTTCATAAGTGGTGTTACACCATCATCTTCCTCTATTTCTAAATCTGCTCCATGAGAGATTAAGACTCGGACTGCATCTATACTCTTTCCTCTAATTGCGAAATGTAAAGGAGATGATTCGCCACTGTAGTCAACATGCATTCCAGCTTGTATAAGTATCACGATCGCTTCAGTATTTCCTTTCTCTGCTGCCAAGTCAAGAGCTGTATATCCAGGGTAATTTTCATCATCCATTTCGTCAATGTCATCTCCTGATTCTATGATTTGTTTGAGCAATGAAATGTCACCAACTTCAATAGATTTAAACAGAGGAGACATATTATCGTGTGCGTCTTCATTTTGACTATTCATACGAGTAATAACCTTTTTAATCCCTAGCCTTTTACTTGTTGAACACTCTATATCCTAACATTATCCTAACATTAAATTTATCAATTGATGTTATCACTATATTGTATAGGTAAATTTGACAAATAATTTAAATATTCAAAAATATCTTGAAATCCTAAACTAGCTGCTATATTGAGCGCACAATTTCCACCATCTCTAAGCTGATTAACATCTGCACCTGCTTCAACTAGAAGTTGGACTACATCTAATTTGCCACTACTCACTCCACACATTAAGGGATTCCAATACTCTGGATCTTCATCAGAGGTATTTACTTCAGCTCCTGAATCAATCAGCAACTTGACCATTTCGTAGTTTCCTTGATATGCAGCGTGAGATATTGGAATTTCATGAGAGTAATGAATATTGTCTAAGTCATTGACTTCTGCACCACACTCAATCAATAACTGAACAATCTCAATTTTATCTTCACGAATCGCTTGACTCACAGCACGCATTCCTTGTGATTCTTTAATTAAATACTTCTGCTCCAAGATTAATGTTCTTAATTTTTCCATATCCCCTTTACTGATTAGATTTGATAAATATGACATGACCACCTCCATCAATAGATAAGTGCCACTTTGAAAATAGAAGGATATTTAGGATAACAAATCGTTTAAATGCTTGTGCATTCCATATTTTCCTGGTGCGATCGCATGATTTTCTCAGATGACTAGCGATCGCCGTCTGTCTTTCATAAGCTGTATAATAATTATATATTCTTTTCCAGTAACTCAATTACTTCTTTATGTATTTCATCTTCTTCAGCCAGTTCTAAAACATTTTTCCCTCTGTTATCTTTCAATTCTATATCAGCTCCGTGTTCTAGTAAAAACTTCACTATCTCTAATTGAGTATAAATTCCATGAGAGCTAGTATCGACAAAAAAAGCTGTACTCATGAGAGGAGTCCAACCATACTGATTGCGAACATTAACATCAGCACCCGCTTTTATCAGAAAATCAACGAAGGGAAGATCCCTATCTTCAATTGCTTTATGAAGTAAAGTATCTTCTTCTTCAAGAGGGAAATTAATATCAATACCTGCTTCAATCAGTAGAGTCAGAATATCATAAACCTCTTGATTGGCTACTTCAACAATTGAAGGCAAGTGAGGAAGTTGAGCGATGAAGAAGTCATGGACTTCAGCACCTGCCTTTAGTAAAGTTTTGACTATATCTGTATATCCATAAGCAATTGCATATCCTAATGGAGGCATAATGTCTAGATGAGGAGGGGAATTGACATCTACTCCAACAGAAATGTAATATTCAACTCGCGATAAATCACCTGACTCAATAGCCTTCAAAAAATCCTCTAAACTAGGAGTCAGAAAATCATTATTTTCTTTTGAAAAAGATATCGATAAATCTAGATTTTTCATCATTTATTCAAAATCACTAAAGTAATATCATCAAATATTTTTTCTTCCCTAATAAACTGCTACACACCCTCAATTACCTATTCCCGAATTTTATGGGCAGTTTTATCTTTATTTGGCGATTCTGTAATTTTACCTGTATATAATATCATCATATCAGATGTGTTGCTAGAGGCAAGTAACCGATCGCGTACCAGTCGGTCGCGAAGTGTTAGGATACTTGCGCGTGAGCTATCGTTAGTTAGCCATGGAACGGGTAATTGTAAAGGCGATCGTCGATCAATTTTTAATTTTTAATTTTTAATTCTTAATTGAAGGTGGTGGTTATGTCTTTTATTCGCGATCGATCTTATCATCAGAGGCGTTCCCCGAAGGGGTCACGGAGCGAATCACCCCATTCTCCTCAATTTTGGTTGCTTTTAGTTTTGGGGTCAATCCTGCTGCATGGATTAGTGTTATGGATAGTACAGCCCCTATTGCGTCTGAGGATGACGGAGCAGGATTCTGTATCCTTTATTCCTATTGAGATGCTTGAGGCTATTGTTGAGGAAACTCCAGCTCCTGAAGCCGCACCTTCTCCAGTCAATGAGACAGAACTTGAACCCCCATCCTCTTCTCCTAGTCCACCTCCAATTGTCCCAGAAGTACAGCCTGAACCGGAAGAGAGAGTCCCTTCCTTAGACGCTTTTCCTGAACCCTTTCCTTCTCCTACGTTTTCCCCTTTTCCGGTTCCCCAACTTTCTCCAACACCTGAAGCCTCACCTGAACCGACTCCCACTCCAACACCTGAAGCCTCACCTGAACCGACTCTAACCCCCGAACCTTCACCTGAATCATCTCCAATTCCAACGCCTGAAGCCTCACCTGAATCAACGCCAAGTCCAGAACCCACCCCAGAAACTTCTCCAACTCCAACACCCAAACCTTCACCTCAACCCTCTCCAACTCCAAGTCCAGAACCTTCACCTCAACCGTCTGTAACACCAGAACCGACACCAAGTCCAGAAAGCACTCCGGTTCCTACGCAGAGTGTCGTTCCTCGTCCTTTGGTGACTCCTTCACCGGATCTCGAGTCTGTTCCTGTAAGATCTCCACTTCCCTCTCCTCCTCCTCAAGTGTCTGCCTCTCCCGTTAACCCCTTGCCTGAAAATCCGGCTGTTGCAGAAGAAGAATTACCCAATATTGGCGATATTAAACCGGAGGAATTTTCTCCTAAACTTTTAGGTATCCAACCCCCTCCCCCAGAGCAACAAATTGATATTCCAGATGAATGGGCTAAAGCTAAACCCTTAGGAATACCCCTAATTTTAGACTCCGATAATCCCACTTGTCCTGTAGAGTCTGATACGCGAGAATACTTTGGTCAAACTATTACTTTGTTCGTTACTATTGATGAGAACGGAAAGATTTTACCTACTTATACGCGGGTTTTAAATTCTCAAGATGCCAGCATTGCCTATCAAAATTTAGTCCAATGTTTGGTCAACGAGCAAACTTGGAGTTTTGAGGCGGCGATCTCAGGCGATCGCCGAGTAGTCAGTAATGCCCAGTTAGAAGTTACCCTCGATCCAATTCTTCCACAACCCAATCTTGAATAAAAGCATATAGTGCTTCGCGCTAGGGAATAGGGAATAGGGAATAGCTTATATGGCTTAGGTTCCAAGACTTCAATCTGTACCTCACTAATTCGATAACAGCTATATCAGATTTTGTGGCTCATGCTACACCGTATCCCTAAAAAGATTAAATCGGGGTCAAAATGGAGATGAGAGTACAATTGAGGAAACTCTTGGATCAGGACTTTGGTGAGTAATTCTCCATCCCCACCTGTGAGAACAATCGGACTTTGGGGATAGTGGTTGTGCCAATTTTGAATAAAATCGTGCAAACCAGCTAAGACAGTATACAGAATACCACTGGCGATCGCCTCTTGCGTATCCAAACTCCAGCGTTTGGGCAGTTGCTCAGATAGGCTAATTTGGGGTAAGGTGCGGGTATGTTCGGCTAATAGACTCGTTTGCAAACCTAATCCAGGTAAAATTGCTCCACCGACTAAATGGCGATCGCCATCTGCTCCCGTTAAGGTTAATGCCGTTCCTCCATCAATGACTAATACTGGCGATCTCCATTTTGCCCCCGCACCAACAACCGCTAACCCGCGATCGATGCCAAATGTGGGATACATTCCCTTCAGAGGTAAATCGGCTAACTCAATCACATGGGTTTGCGAATAGGATGTCCAGAGGGGAGTAACTTCGGGGATTACGGATGCAATCCACAATGGAAGAGTACTAAATAGTCTTGAATGAAATTTATCCTTGAGAGGACATCCGTCCAAGATCTGTTTTGAAATTCTTCCCTGTTCTAGTTCAGGGATGATTTTCTCTATTTCATTTACGGATAAGCTGGCTGTATTCCAGCAAGAGAGCAATGAGTGGCGATCGCCTAATCCCCAATGAAATCGCGAGTTTCCCATAACCAATGCTAACCACATCACCGTTAACTCCTCTTCCGATTGAGCGCAAAGTTGCTAGAATGATGGGCACAATGGGACATTTTCCCATGTATGCCATTATTCTTAAATAACATTGCC
The DNA here is from genome assembly GCF_017746735.1 of Roseofilum sp. Guam. Classification (NCBI taxonomy): domain Bacteria; kingdom Bacillati; phylum Cyanobacteriota; class Cyanophyceae; order Desertifilales; family Desertifilaceae; genus Roseofilum; species Roseofilum sp. Guam. The sequence continues at coordinate 35,417 of NZ_JAGHZN010000010.1, forward strand.
CTTATTTTGAGTCCATGGTCTTAGAAACACAATCGATCGCAGGTTTCACCTTCCCTTTACTCGGGTCTCTGTTTTCTTTCTTACCGATTGATTCCCTTTTTTCTACTCAGGGAATTATGGTAATGTTGCTCATGGCGTATGCTGGAGCGATGTGGATGTTCCTCACCAGTGCCCCTAAAGTTTATACGATTATGGTATCGGACTTAGAGATTGCTAGAGTATTGTACGAGGATTTACTGCAATTACCAGAAGCCGATGTACCGCTTCATTATTATTACAATTACGAGCAAACCTTGGGAACTACAGGTTTAGATCCGCTCTATCTCTCCCCAGGAATAACGCAAACAGTGCAAAAAGATATCCCGGAAGGACTGTGGTACCAATTGAAAAAAAATGCCCAACTGCATGTGATTTCTGGGGCAAGTTTAGGCCATAACGATCGCCAACGCCATGTTTGTTTCGATCACGATTGTTTAGAACAGGTGTTAATGCGGGTACAATTGCGAGGAGTAAAGAATAAAATTCGCCGCAATAAACCCTTGAATTTTTTGGTGAAAGACCTCCACGATCGCGTAATTGAAATTACGGAAATTTCTAATTAATCCTGTCCCTATTTTAAGATCATTATGACCCAATTCGTCACTTTATTGGTCGTCGTTGCTGTCGGAGTTGCGGTAACACTTCAAGCCCAAGTTATGGGCATTTTAGAACAGAAAATCGGTGTATTTGATAATATTGTGATGACCTATGCGGGAGGGGGGCTACTCATTTTAGCGATCGCCCTATTGCGGACCGTATTGGCAGACTATAGCTGGAGTAACTATAGCCTCTTACCCGGATATGCTATTGTGCCAGGAATCTGCGGTTTAGTGATTGTGGGTGGTATTTCCTATTGTGTATCGCGGGTCGGTCTTTTGGCGACTTTTTCCTTGAGTTTAGCCATTCAATTTTTTCTCGGTTCCCTATTGGATAGCTACGGCATCGGACTTGACCCCCGTCCGATGACCTTATCCCGTTATTTGGGGGTGGGACTCGTGCTTGCGGGTGCAATTTTGTTTCTGAAAAAATGAGGTGAATGATCTAAACTGGGAAGCGATCGCTCATTTCAATCAATGCACTACGGATACCCGGTTCTGCCATGGAATGACCCGCATCAGCAATCACCTGAAAATCAGCTTCTGGCCAAGCTCGATGGACTTCCCAAGCCGTTTTCATCGGACAAACGAGATCGTAGCGTCCTTGGACAATAGCAGTGGGGATCTGGCGAATGCGATCGAGATTTTGAAAGAACCAATCTTCGCTATCAAAAAAGCCGAGATTGATAAAATAATGGCATTCAATCCGAGCAAAAGCATCCGCAAACCTATCATCAGCAAACTTTTCCATTAAATTCAGATCCGGAAAGAGCTTGCTGGTACTCGCTTCCCACACTGACCACGCTCGGGCCGCTTCCTGTCTCACCTGTGGGTCATCGCTAGTCAGTCGTCGATAATAGGCAGATAAAAAGTTATCCCGTTCTTCGAGTGGAATGGGTTTAACATACTCTTCCCAAGTATCCGGGAAAATATAACTGGCTCCTTCCTGATACATCCAGTTTAATTCTTGGGAGCGCAATAAAAAGATGCCTCGCAGAATTAACCCTTGACAGCGCTCTGGATGGCTCTGAGCATAGGCTAAAGATAGGGTACTCCCCCAACTCCCGCCAAATACAACCCATTGTTCGAGACCTAGATGAGTGCGTAAGCGTTCAATATCGGCAACTAAATCCCAGGTGGTATTATCTTGTAATTCTGCATGGGGGGTACTTTTACCGCATCCCCGTTGATCGAAGAGAATAATACGCCATTTCTGGGGATTAAAATAGCGGCGATAATCGGGTAAAGATCCTCCTCCTGGGCCCCCATGTAAGACCACTACAGGAGTGCCTTCTGGATTGCCCGATTGTTCATAATAGAGGGTATGTAAGACACTGACAGATAGATAGTCTTGGTTGTAGGGTTCAATGGGGGGGTAAAGCTCTCTCATGCGATGGTAATTGGTAACTTAGGGAATTGGATTAGTATGGAAACTAAAGTCAGGCTGAAATTGTCCTGAATGATTAGATTTTAATTCCATTGTACTGATGAAATCCTGGATAGCCATTTTTGCGATCGCTCTTACCTCTCCCTTGATCTCCCTTCCGGGTTGGGGTGCAGAGCGCGTTGTCTTTAAGTATTCTGTCTTTCGGCGATCGCTCTCTGTCGCAGAATTAACCACGTTTGCTGAAACTGGAGAAATGACTCCTGCTCTGCAACGCAACTTACAAACCCTCGGGCAAAATCCTGAAGATTTTCGTACTGTGTTAACTGCACCTATCAGTGTTGATGTTTTATTTCTCGATAGAGCTTTAAATAGCACCATCGGGCGTAAAATTCTGGATCGGGTAGCGGAAATTGTCCAGACACCTTCCCAAGGTGCAAATACTCAAGCACTCCGAGCTGCTTTAATTTTATCCGCTAGTGAAGATGGCGAAATTACTTTATTAGAAACCCTACAAAAATACCCAACACCGGAAATCGAAGTTGAAGGGGCACGGCTTATAGAAGCTTACAACGAATTGAATCGATTTGCTAAACCTGCCCAAATTTTGATCGATTTATTCAAATAAGGGCAATCTATGGAAGCGATCGCTCCAATGTTCCGTCGTTTTTCAACTTTAGACGAGGATTTCGTAAATCTAGCTACTGCCTTGCCCTTAATCTTGTTGGTAATCTAGATTATACATGTAGTAGGGTTTTCTGTATTTTAATCTGACATGCTGATGGTTGCATAACTCAGAAGTTACAGGATGCATCATCGATACCAGATAGCTTCAACGTTCCTGATTATTGTCCAAGGATAGGATGAAACCTTGATTAAAACCGATTTCCTCATTAATTCCCTTTGCCGATTTTTCCGGCTTGTTTGGGGATCTCAGACCCTTATTCTTCCAAGACAAACCTCAAAGCAACCGTTACATTTACCTCGTCAACTGGCGATCGCTATACTGTGCATTTGCCTACTTCCTATCACTCTCAACCTGATGGGAGTAGATTTTGGTACTTATCCCCCAGAACTTGATCTAGAAGCAGCAACTAGCCTAACTTCTAACCAACTGATCGATACTCTACACCATACCCTATCCGGAAGTTTTACCCATACTATCTTGGAATGGAGTGCTTTTTGTGCAGCCCTATTTACCGTAGTTCTGGCCTTTGCCCACTTCAAAATTCACCAAGACGTAACCACCCCTATTCTTGGAATCACCCTCTTCTTTGCTGGGGTTATGGATGCATTCCATACCCTAGCAGCCGATCGCCTGATACCAGCCGTTGCTGATAACCACAACCTTATCCCCTTCACTTGGGCCATTTGCCGTCTATTTAATGTGCTTATTGCGTTAGCTGGAGTTAGCCTCTTACTTCTCCCCAACGCTCAACGCTGGCAACGTAAATTTCATGTCGTTATTGCTATCAGCTTCATCTTTGGTCTCATTGCTTACCAAATTATCTACCTCTGCGCCACCAGCAATACCCTTCCAGAAACCATGTATCCTGGCACTCTCTTCACCCGGCCCTGGGATCTGATTCCCCTCATCCTATTTTTGCTCGGTGGTTTCTGGATTTATCCGCAGTTCTACCAAAAATATCCTAGTCTGTTTTCCCATGCCCTCATTATTAGCACCATCCCTAATGTAGCAACCCAACTCCACATGGCCTTTGGTTCTACTGCTCTATTTGATAATCACTTTAATATCGCCCACTTTCTCAAAATCATTGCCTATCTCGTTCCTTTAACCGGACTGATCCTTGATTATATTCATACCTATGATCAATTAGAAGAAAATAACCAAATCCTCAACAGCGAAATTATTCAACGGCAACAAATCGCTGAAAAATTACAAAAGTCAGAAACTCGCCTGAGATCTAAAAATCAACAACTGAACCAGACCTTAGACAAACTGCGAAACACCCAAGCTCAACTGATTCAAACCGAAAAAATGTCTAGTTTGGGTCAGATGGTTGCTGGACTCGCCCATGAAATCAATAATCCTGTGAATTTTATTTATGGCAACCTACGCCACACCGAAATTTATATTCAGGATTTATTAGAACTCTTATATCTTTATCAAAAATATTATCCGCAGCCTGATTCAGAGATTGTTAATTATATTCATGATATTGATCTGTCATTCCTAGAGCAAGATTTACCCAAAATGCTTAACTCTATGAAACAAGGATCGGAACGGATTAAAAATCTAGTCATTTCCCTAAGGAATTTCTCGCGCTTAGATGAATCAGACTTAAAAACCGTCGATCTTCATGAAGGCTTAGAAAGTACCTTGGTGATGTTAGATCATCGTTTTAGATCGGAGATCACTGTAACTAAAAACTACCATACTTTACCCTTAGTTGAGTGCTACCCTGCCCAACTCAATCAAGTCTGGATGAATCTAATCGTCAATGCTATAGATGTTTTCCAAGAGCATCCGGAGATTAAGCATCCTCATTTAACGCTTTCCACTGTTTGTGTAAATGAGGCTCAAGTACAAGTAACAATTATAGATAATGGTGTGGGGATTCCTCAAGACATTCAAGCTCAAGTCTTTGATCCCTTTTTCACAACCAAACCTGTGGGTTCGGGAACCGGTTTAGGATTATCCATTAGTTACCAAATTATTCAACAGCATAATGGAGAGATTCGCCTGTTTTCTCAGAGTGGACAAGGTACAGAAGTACGGGTAACTCTTCCAGTTACACCACTTTGCGCTATGCAATAGGGAATAGGCAATTTTCTACCGCAACAATGTAGGAGTGGAAACGCACTCATAGTTATATCAAATCCTTAAATGGTTGCTACAAGTAGAGACATGGTGGAGGAGGGCGGGTTTACTTGCAATAGTTGTTAGTCTACAAGATTTGGGTATAACCCGCCCCTACAGATCTCTGTAGCGTAAATAAATAGATTTGATATTAAACTGATTACTCGGACTTGATATTATCCCTGCGTCTGGAATACAGCACTTTGCTTGCGTTATGAAACACATGCTTGAATCCTCTCTCTCCATGTACCAAAACCCTATTCCCCAACGCTGTGCGTTGTTAAGGATGCACATAGACGAACCAACCGATCAGTGTGACCAGAAAGCCAACGCTAAATATAATGGTCAGAACATAAAGTTGGCCAATCCCAACTGAACTATACTTTAGACCTTCTCCACTAAACAGGGTAACCACACCCACTAGGTTGACTAAACCATCGATGATATAGCGGTCGAACCAAGAAGTGAGTCGAGCAGATTGTTCTACAGCAAAGACAACGGTCATGCGATAGAGGCGATCGATATAAAAATCATACGCTAGTAGATCCTGGATAAATTTAAGCGGTTTGATAATTGATCGGGCTAATGTTCTGGGTAGGGGAATGATGGCACCAACGAGACATCCGGCTAAACCTGACATAATCACCAGCATAACCGTAATTTTGTGAACATAGCCCCAATTGGGAATCAGGGATAATTGATGTAAGAGCCAGGGACAGACTAAGGTGATGATGATTAAACTCAGCATTGGTACGGCCATGGGCCAAGCCACTTCAGGTGCCCGTCGGCTTTTGGGTTGGGTTTCTCCAGCAAAGACGAGACGATAAACGCGTGTTAAATTCAGGGCGCTCAAAGCATTGACTAAGAGCAGGACGACCAATAACCAAGGTTCGTAGTACCAAAAGTTATCCGCACCCAAGCGCAAAGCCCAAAAACCACCGAGGGGTAAAATTCCGATTAAACCTGCACTACCAACCAGAAATGAAGTGGTGGTCACAGGCATTTTCGACTGTAGTCCCCCTAGCTCGGTTAAGTCTTGGCTATTGGTGGTGAGGATAATCGAACCAATACTCATAAACAATAAGGCTTTGGCGATCGCATGGGCAAACAGTAGCATCAATGCAAAGCCTGTCCACTGCGTTCCCACGGCAATAAATACCAATCCCAAATAAGCACTCGTGCTGTGGGATAGAGCGCGTTTAATATCTACTTGTGCTAAAGCGACTAAAGACGAGCCGATCGCCGTTAAAATACCAATGACGACTAATGTAGCTGAAGCCACTGGAGAGAGCGCTAAAATCGGTTGTAGCTTAATTAACACATAAGCCCCACAGGCCACCACTACCGAATTCCTCAAAATCGAAGCCGGGTTTGGCCCTTCCATGGCTTCATCCAACCACATATGCAAGGGGAACTGGGCGCATTTTCCCGTTGGCCCTGCAATCAAAGCTAACCCTAGGAGAGTGGCAAACCAAGGGGATAATTCAGCCGTTTCAGCCCAGATATAGAGGCGATCGAAATCCAAGGTTCCTGCGGTCGTTCCCAAAGCGACCAAGCCCATGAGTAATAAAATATCACCCACTCGTTTGGTCAAAAATGCATCTCTTGCCGCCGTCACTACCAAAGGTTGAGCATACCAAAAGCCCACTAAGAGATAGGTTGATAGGGTCAACATTTCCAGCAAACCATAGGTCAGCAAGAGAGAGTCACTTAGGGCAATTCCACTCATCGCTGCTTCAAAAAAGCCCATTATGGCAAAGAAACGTGCCAGCGCCCAATCTTTTTCTAGATATCCCAGAGCGTAGATTTGGGACAATAGACTTAATCCCGTAATTAAGGACATTGCCCCTAAACTCACGGCAGAAATGGTCAAGGTTAGGGAAAAATCAATATCAATCACCTTTAACCAGTGAAAAACAATTAAATGGGGTTCTCTATCCCAAACCAGATTAAAGACAATTAATCCATGCACGAAGGCTAAAACTGTCATCAGCAGATTAAAATAGGCTGCTGGTCTAGGCCCAGTACGACGCACCATCCGAGTTGACCAAGGCAAGGTGAGAATGCCTCCGATCAAACCATAGAATGGAATGTACCAACTTGTTTCTAGGAAATATTCAGACATAGGTTACGTTAATGGTCTAATTGGCTGTATTTTAATAATTTGGTTAAACTTTTAATCTGAGTTTCTTGACATTTGCAGACTCTTGATCCCTGCCTTACCTTACGGCTAAGAGATGATCCCATCCCTTAGCCTACCCCAAAATGCTGTTGCGATCGCGTGGCTCATCACTGGCACAATACTTGTCCCCTGCCAACTCCCTTAAGTATATTTACACATCTTATCTCGTGAATTAAGTTGGTCTATCATTGTATCTTAAGTTTTTTAATAAAAAATTAATTTCTGTTAAGACATCACAAAAGTTAATTACTCAAATCAAGGGTTATTATGATTAATTCTATTGCCAGGAGAGTCATGCTTCCCATATCCTTAATAGAGAAGCAAAAAACTATTTTGCTTTCCTAGGAAAATTGGGTGTCCTAGTGCTATCTTTCGCTTTTTCAGATCAGGAGATTAACAATGCCCATAGCCGTTGGAATGGTAGAAACATTAGGCTTTCCTGCCGTCGTCGAAGCTGCTGACGCGATGGTAAAAGCTGCTCGTGTGACCCTTGTTGGATACGAAAAAATTGGGAGTGGTCGGGTAACCGTCATTATCCGGGGAGATGTGTCGGAAGTTCAAGCTTCAGTAGCTGCGGGGATTGAATCCGCCAAGCGGGTTGATGGAGGACAAGTTTTATCAACTCACATTATTGCCAGACCCCACGAAAACCTAGAGTATGTTCTTCCCATCCGTTACACCGAAGCGGTGGAGCAGTTCCGAAGCTACTAGCACCGTTGAAAGCCAAAACAGGACGAAGTTGAGTTAGCAAGTATTACTCAACTTCACCCTCACACTTACCCATCTCTGTTGAAAACATTAGGAGTTTTGAATCAATGTCAATTGCAGTTGGAATGGTAGAAACCCTAGGTTTTCCTGCCGTTGTAGAAGCAGCCGACGCAATGGTGAAAGCCGCTCGTGTCACCCTGGTTGGATATGAGAAAATTGGTAGTGGTCGAGTAACCGTGATTGTTAGAGGCGATGTATCTGAAGTACAAGCTTCTGTTGCTGCTGGAGTAGATAATATCAAGCGCGTCAATGGCGGAAAAGTCCTTTCTACCCATATCATTGCTCGTCCCCACGAAAACTTGGAGTATGTACTCCCCATTCGTTACACCGAAGATGTACAGCAATTTGCCGAAAGTACCAATGCTATTCGGTCCAGTCGTTCGTAAGGATCTGATATTCGATCCATGCAAGTTGCTAAAGTTTGTGGCACAGTCGTTAGCACCCAAAAAGATCCGAGTCTTAGAGGGTCTAAATTTTTGCTGTTGCAGTTGATAGATGAGCAGGGCCGCCTTCTTCCTGAATATGAGGTAGCCGCAGATCCAAGTGTGGGAGCTGGGTTAGATGAATGGGTTCTAGTGAGTCGTGGTAGTGCAGCTCGCCAAATTGAAGGAACCCAAAATCGTCCTATAGATGCAACCGTTGTCGGAATCATTGACACGGTCACAGTGGGAAATTCACGAATCTATAGCAAAAAAGATACCTATTAATGTTCAGTCCTCAAGGGTCAGGGTTGGTCGAGGGCGGTATGCATTGTATCTATCTCAGTTTAATCAATCAGAACCCTTTTGAGGTCGGATAACATCCGAAACTCGACCCAATTAACCCCATGACACCAGAGACAAAATCGCTATAGGAGGAAAATCATTATTATGGTTGTGCTTAACCAGACACGGAGCAGTGCGGCTCCCCCCACCCCTTGGTCGAAGGACTTAGCGGAACCGCAAATTGATAGTAGTGCTTATGTCCACTCTTTCTCGAATCTAATTGGTGATGTCCATATTGGAACGAACGTCTTAGTAGCGCCCGGCACGTCTATCCGAGCCGATGAAGGCGCTCCTTTTTATATTGGGGATTATACCAATGTACAAGATGGTGTGGTCATCCATGGTCTAGAGGAAGGCCGAGTGGTTGGCGATGATGGCCAGAAGTATTCCGTTTGGATTGGTAATCATTCTTCTATTACCCATATGGCGCTGGTACATGGGCCAGCCTACGTGGGAGATAATTGTTTTATTGGTTTCCGCTCTACAGTCTTCAACGCCAGAATTGGTCACGGATGCATTGTTATGATGCACGCTTTGATCCAAGATGTGGAAATCCCTCCAGGAAAGTATGTGCCTTCTGGATCGGTGATTACCAATCAACAGCAGGCCGATCGCCTGCCAGATGTGCAAAAAGGTGATGTGGCCTTTGCCAGCCATGTGGTCGGTATTAATGATGCTCTCAGAGCTGGGTATCGATGTGCCGACAATATCGAATGTATTACGCCCATTCGTGATGAATCGGGTGATTTATCGGGCAATTCTAGTAATGGTCAAGTACAAAGCAATATGACAACTCTTAATTCAGAAACCGTAACCCAAATTAAAAATTTACTCGCCCAAGGCTATAAAATCGGGGCAGAGTATGCCGATCAACGCCGTTTCCGGACTAGCTCTTGGAAGAGCTGCCCAGTAATCGATTCAAATAATACTACAGCCGTATTGTCAGCAGTTGAATCTTGTATGGCAGAGCATGGGGGTGAGTATGTGCGCCTGATTGGTATCGATCCGAAAGCAAAACGGCGTGTCCTAGAAAAAATTATTCAAAAACCAGGCGATCAACCCGGTACTCCTAGCACCAGCCCTCCAGCCACCTCAAGAGTTCCGGCCAGTCAAAATGGTTCATCCTCCAATGGTGCAGGTGTGCCTGCTGATTTGAACTCAAAAGTGGAACAATGGGTTAAGCAAGGCTACCGAATTACAACAGAACATGCGGATAAACGACGCTTCCGTACCAGTTCCTGGCTTACCGGTGCTCCGATTACAGGAACCAGTCCCACAGCCGTTTTGAATGGCATTGAAGCGGTGTTGAGAGAGTGTGAAGGTGAATATGTACGCTTGATTGCGGTTGACCCCAATGCCAAACGCCGGGTTTCAGAGGAAGTGATTCAACGACCCGATGGTAGAGTTCCTCCCAGCAGTAATGGCACCTCTCGTATTGCGAGTTCCGCCGCTCCAGTCACTCGCGCCAGTCGTCCGGTAGCAGTGGGTTCTGGAACATTGAGTCCGGAGGCGATCGAGCAAGTGCGTGCCTTGCTGGCCCAAGGCTACAAGATTGGTACGGAACATGCGGATAAACGGCGCTATAAAACGGGATCTTGGCAGAGCTGTACCCCAATTGAATCGAGCCGTGAGTCAGATGTGATCGCTGGTTTGGAAGCTTGCCTAGCTGAACATGCAGGGGAATATGTACGGATGTTGGGCATCGATACGACGGCGAAACGGCGCGTAGCTGAATCGGTGATTCAACGACCGTAAGTCCGGATTGAATGGACTTCTTGCAGAAGTCAGGCTAGCAATAGTCATAAAAATATTATGATAACTGCATTACAATTGACTAGCTGTCAACTGATGCAAGGTCTCTAATGTACTGAAGAGAATCAGCAGACGGAAAAAATGGGGGAGGTTTTTCTCCTCCAAGGAGTGGATTTCGGACTGAGGTTCGATCTAAAAATGTGCTGCAACGATGAGGTTCAATAGTATTATGGCGGTTATGCCTTGGCAACCTCTTCATAACCAAAAGTCTTGTATTGATGGGGAGGTGAGCATTGACCCTAGCGCAGTGGTAGCTCCTGGTGTGGCACTGATTGCCAATCCTGAAAGTCGGATTGCGATCGCCGCAGGTGCTTGTATTGGTATGGGGGTGGTTCTCCATGCTGATGGGGGAACCTTAAGGGTTGAGGAAGGAGCGATCTTAGGCGCAGGAGTCTTAGTGGTGGGTTCGGGAACCATTGGCGCTAGAGCTTGTATAGGCCCGGTTTCAACCGTGTTTAATTGCTCAGTGGAGTCAGAGCAGGTGGTTCCTCCAGGTTCGTTATTGGGAGACCAGGGACGTTCGGAAACGGAGAATCAGCAGATGGAGGAGCCAGTCGAGGCTGAACCTGAAGTTGAAGTTGAACCTGAAGTTGAACCTGAACCAGAGGTTAAACCTCAAGCTCAAGAGTCTAAAATTACAGGTGAAGTGCCTCAATCTAATCCTTCGGCAACTCAAGCTTCGATTCATTCGGCGATCGCCCGTAATTTAATTGCTAATCCACCCACAACTCGTACAAACGGTAACCTGGATACTCCTAACTCAGACCAACCATCTACAGATTCCTCGACAGAAGACCCGACTTCGAGATCGGTCAATTCCCCGGTTTATGGGCAGCAGCATCTGCAACGGTTAATGGCGACCTTGTTTCCCCATCGTCAACAATTGGATGGAAATATACAAGATTCTCCAGTTTCTGAGGATAATGGTAAATAAATCGATGGAGTTCCACCATTGGGCCTCTATACTAATAGTAGAGGAGTGCAGATGATGGATATCCCTCTCAAGTCAAGAGCATGAGTAGATTCGATACTCTCAATGGAAGTGCATTAGGTTTGGTGTCAACCCGGAGCTTTCCGGCTGTAATTGCGGTTGCCGATGCCATGATTAAGGCGGCAGAAGTGGTTTTGGTGGGCATTGAAAAGATTGGTAATGGATATTGTACGGCGATCGCCAGGGGAAGAATCGCAGATATTCGATTAGCCGTAGAATATGGCGCGGAAAGAGCTAAGGAATTTGGCCCCGATCAACTGGTCAGCAGTAGCGTCATTCCTAGACCTTTACCCAATCTGGAAGTCATTTTTCCCATTAATCCCCAGTTTATGGAAGTGACGGCTCATAACCGAGAAAACCGATATAGCCGTCAAGCGGTAGGATTACTGGAAACCGTTGGCTTTCCGCCCATGGTGGGTGCGGCCGATGCCATGCTCAAATCAGCCAATGTGGAACTGATGTCTTTTGAGACCATTGGCTCTGGACTTTGTACCGCAATTATCCGGGGTTCAGTGGCTGATGTAGCCATGGCTATTGAATCTGGAGTCTATGAAGCTCAACGGATTGGAGAACTTCATGCCATTTACATTATTCCTCGACCTCAAGACGACTTAGAACAAATTTTACCCGTCGCCAGTGCTTTGATACAAGAAGAATCAGAACCATTGATGTTACCGGTGAGCATTGAGCAAGAGGAAATGGAAGAAGAATTGGTCAAGTTGCCAGAGCTGGAAAAAGTGCCCCTTAAAATTGAAGAAAAGTAATATAGCGCTTCGCGCTAGACAATAGGCAATAGCTTGTATTGCTTGGTTTCTAAGGCTTTAAGCTGTACTCTATAGAAGAGAGAACCGCTATGAAAACAGTTAAAGCGCAGCAGAAAGCAATCTTGATCATCTCGGTAATCTTGGAGATCGCAATGACAAGAGTTTAGCCAGAGTTGATATGATTAGCTTCTCTAGAGCCAACTTGCCCCAAACCAGACCCGTTGTTAATTGTTTATTGATACAGCACTTTGGGCTGTTATGAAACACAAGCTTAAATCCTCAAATCCATATACCACAACCCTATTCCCCTATTCCCTATTCCCCAGCGCAAAGCGCTGTATAATCCATGGACACTCCCTCTCCTTACACTCCTCCCCAAGTCTGGCAACCCGATACCGACAGTGGCGGAACTTGGTCAAAAATCAATCGTCCCATTGCCGGGCCTACCCATGAGAAAGAATTACCGGTAGGCAGTCATCCCCTACAACTGTACTCCCTGGCCACACCCAATGGTCAAAAAGTAACTATTCTGCTCGAAGAATTGTTGGCCCTGGGTATTTCTGAAGCCGAGTACGATGCTTATCCGATCAAAATTCAGGAGGGAGATCAGTTTGGCAGTGGTTTTGTCGCCATTAATCCCAATTCTAAGATTCCTGCTCTGGTTGACCGCAGCACAACCCCAGAAACTCGTGTCTTTGAATCTGGCTCTATCCTACTCTATCTGGCGGAAAAATTTGCGGTGTTCCTACCCACTGAGGCTGCTGCACGCACAGAATGCCTATCCTGGCTCTTTTGGCAGATGGGTTCAGCGCCCTATGTTGGGGGTGGGTTTGGGCATTTTTATAGTTATGCACCGACGAAAATTAAATACTGCATTGACCGGTTTACCATGGAGACCAAGCGTCAGCTTGATGTCCTCAACCGGGAGTTAGCAGACAAGCAGTATATCTCTGGTGAGGATTATACCATTGCCGATATCGCCATCTGGCCCTGGTACGGGGCATTGACCTTGGGCAAGCTTTACGATGCAAGTGAGTTTCTAGAGGTACAGTCCTATACTCATCTGATGAGGTGGGCGGAGGACATTGCCTCCCGGCCAGCCGTGCAACAGGGACGCAGGGTCAACCGCACATGGGGGCCAGAGGAGGAGCAACTGCACGAGCGACACTCGGCGAGTGATACAGCATCAGCTTTTGGTTAAGGTTGTCAAACTCTTACTCTCCAACACCTAGCAAGCTATAAGCAGGAATGAAGGTAACTCCTCTACTGTTGGCACAGTAGGCATCACCATCGCAATTCCCAATCATCAGACTATCCTGATGGTAAGGAATACCCCTTTGAGAAAGAACTAAATCAATCATGCCAGATGAAGACTTGCGAAAATTACGAACCCTAGGTTCGCCAACTACCCCATAGGCAAACAGTTGATTAGGGAAGACCCATTGGCCATTGACCCACATGGGTTGACTGGTATTAGGTATCCAGGTAAACCCGCGAGGAGGGGAAGACCGAGAAACAACCCAACAAACAGTCCCATTAATCAAAGGACTGAATAAGATTGAATTAATCTGAGGAAATATATTTAGAGTAACCTGCATTTCTTTGAACGCTGAATCAAGGGTTTTATACCCACATTCAATACCTCCTTGATTAGATATCCCATAGATAGAGAAGCCTTGATTAGCATAGGATTGAAGCACATTTGCACTCCTAGGGATTGGCTCTTGATCAAAGGGAACATTGATGTATTTTAATCCAGATTTAGTCCGCCGGATAGCATCTAGATTAACGAATAAAACATGCATAGCAATGACCAATAAAGACGACAATACCTCTGCCTTGTTAATGGCACTACATGGACATTGGCGTGGAGTTACTCTGAGAGGATTTCGCTAGAGGGTTGTCCCGGTCGTGCTTTTCAGCAGATACTTCTACATTGTAACTTCACTAGGCGAGGGGAGGGGGTGTATCATAATCAGGGTTATTGGGTGTCAGGAAAGCTCCTTTTACCGACAGGTATTATCCCTTTTTCCGATACTCCCAAGGTGGAACCGAGTCAGGCTGACTCCAAATCTCCTATCCTGCTCCTTCGCGATCGCCTCTCCATCCGCGATCGCCTTCCATAACTTAATTCTCCATTCTATACTTCATTCTCTGGCCAATAGTCGCTATCCAAGGTTTCGGCGATCGCAAAGGGACACAGTTCTGGAAAATCATCCCTGTTCATTCCCGTTTCTAGAGCTGCCATCGTTCGCGCTTCCGTGTAACAGGAGTCAAACACTTGCTCAAAATATCCGCGTAAGCTGGGGCTATCCTTAAACGCTTTCTGGAGTCGTTTCCGATGTTCGTAAATGGTGTAGCGCCAGCTATTCGTCTGTTTTTCCAGTTGATATTGGTACTTGAGTAAGTGCATTAGCAGAATTTCCAGGTTACTCGTGATCGCCCCTTTCTCACTTTTACCCATATCTTCCAATTCTTCTGCCAGATGCTCCACATCGATGCCCTCCAGTTTGCGATCTCGCAATAACTGTGATGTCGTTTCCAACCACAGGTAATAGTCGCGATCGTAGAGATCGGGTAGAAGAGAGCGATCGGTTAAGGTTTCCATAACGCTTGTGCTAATGTCAGTCTTTATGGGTGTTGTGAAACTCCCTAAACCGAAAGGGGTACAACTAGCATTTTTATTCTTTAGGGTTGAAAGTCTTGCAGGACAAGAGTTTTGAGCTAAATTGCCCCTCATGACACCCTAGATCCACTCTATTATCGAGCTATAATTTGAATAACTTTTTAGTTTTTAACCAAAACTATTAAAATAATGGACAATAGTACAATTTCTCTTTGTAAAAATCCAGCGTGTAAGGCGGAAATGGAACCTCTCGAACCTTTCTGTCGAAAATGTTGGAGTAAGAACCTGACAGAAGAAGGCCATCTTGTTGCTGCCGAGCGAGTTACTGTTGTATATACTCTTGAGGAACTCGAGCTTGCTGTCAAGAATTACACGAACCAACACCCTCTTGATGAGCCAAACACTGAGTCAGGCCAGTTCATTTTAGTTGAAGGTCAATTATCAAAAGATGTTTTTCAGACCTTCAATGCTCGATTAGAGTACGAAGCTCAGTGGAAGCAAGAAATTCCGGGGGCAATATTAGCAGCAGGTGCTTCTGCATTGGTGACGTATATGGGCATTAAGGGAATCTCCAACCAAAAAGAGGATGGAAAGAGTTCCGATATCCAAGTCGTGTCAGACTTTGCTGATTGGCTTCAAGATAATATAGAACAGCTAGCAGTCGTTGGAGGATTGATAGGTGCAGGAGGACTGCTAGCATTTAGAATGGAATCTATGAATGACAAACAGAAAAAGTACATTTGCTCGGTTTTTGCTCATACTATTGATGAACTCCATCAAGCCGGTTTTCGCGTTCGCGGCAATCGAGGTCAATACATTGTTTTAGAGAGAGAGTTAAGACCTATCGATCTCGTTGCCAAGACTACTGTAGATGGGTTTAAAGGCATTGAATGGGCTGGAAAGCAACTAGGGGTGTGGAAGCTAACAGAAGGTATTCAAGCAGAGTGGGATCGTCGAACAAAGTAGGTTTGACAGCCACCAACGGCTTGTCGGAAAATCGGCTTTTCCAGCCCGTTTTACCTCCTTATCCTGACAGGTGTTATCCTTGTAAACTGGAACTGTCTTTAAACGCTTTCTTGAGTCGTTTACGATGTTCGTAAATGGTGTAGCGCCAGTTATTCGTCTGTTTTTCCGGTTGATATTGATAGTTGAGTAAGTGCATCAGCAGAATTTCCAGGTTACTCTCGATTGCCAATCTATTCGTCATTGTCACCCGCTAAAATCTCTTGCAAAATTTCTGACGTTAAGCCTCTCTGTTGTGCTTTGTCAGAAATCTCCGCCATCACCTCAGTTAAGCTCTTGCTGTATAACTGCTCGCGCAATAATAATTTAACGAGATCGCTTAATTGTTTTTGAATATCGGGATTCGCCCGTTCAAATGCTGCTTTTATCTCCGCATCAACTTCTAGGGTAATACTAGCCATAGTTTATTGAGTCAAGATGATATTGCCTAATGAAATCATCGCATAAGATTATTGGCTTGTTAAATAGACTATAGTCAATTCGGTTAACAGTGAAACATAAATGAGATAAACTGAAGAGAGTAAGTTGAGGTTAGCAAAATGCAGTACAGCCTGGATTTTCGTCAAAAAGTTATACAATATATAGAAGAGGGAGGTAAAATTAAGAAAGCCTCGGAAATATTTGGAATTGGAAGGGCGACAATATACAGATGGTTAGCTCGTCCGAATCTGAAAGGGACGAAAGTCAAACGCCGAAATCGCAAACTCAATTGGTCGGAAGTGGAAAAAGATGTGGCCGAAAATCCGGAGACTCTTTTAGTAGAAAGAGGGAAAAAAATTGGAGTCTATCCCAGCTCACTGTGTGAGGCATTGAGGAAAATGAAGATAACTCGAAAAAAAAAGAACTGAGGTATCGAGAAAGAGAGGAAGAAGAAAGAAGGAAATATAAGACAAAGCTGGAAGAAGTGATAAAAAGCCAGGGAATAGAAAGCCTGGTATTCATTGATGAATCAGGGTTTGACGAGATAGAAAGTTGCCGTTATGGGTGGTCAAAGAGAGGAGAAAAACTGTATGGAGACCAACAAGGAAAACGGGTGATGCGAGAAAATCTAGTAGCGGGAAGAAGAAAAAACGTAAAGGATTTACTAGCGCCAATGTTGTTGAGAGGAAGCCTAAATGCGGAGGGATTTGAAGGAGGGCTAAAGCTGTACTTGTTGCCGTCATTAGTAATGGCATCAATATTAATTATGGAGAACGCACCAATTCACCGAAAAAAGGCAATAAAAGAATTAGTAAAATCAGAGGGTCATCAAGTTGTATTCTTACCGAAATATTCTCCAGAACTGAATGATATAGAGCATGATTTTAGTGCCCTAAAAAGAGCGAGGATGTATGCCTCGGAAGGAACATCTTTAGATAAAATAATTTGTAATTACTGTGCTTCTTAGTGTCTCACTGTTAACCGAATTGACTATAAGTTTGCGATCGCACTAGCGATGGGTCGCATTATGTTCTCCCTTTGTCCCTACAATTATAGTTCCCACTAAAGGGAGTTGGTTAATATTGTCTACAGAAAGCACTAAAACAGGTCTCTTTCCGGCTTGTTCTTTCCCTTGTACTGGGTTGAGATTAACCAAATAAATTTCCCCTCTATGAATCGTCATCTTTGAGCCAAACCATCCCATTCAACTCCATTAAATTCGCGATCGATAGCTGTAAGTTGTTGTTGAATTTCTGAGTTATAAGCTATGATTCTCAGTTGCTCTTGTAATGACATTGAGGTGGGGTTCCAGACAGAGCAAGATCGCGCCCTCGTTGGCATCTGCCTTTACAGTGCTTTACGATAGTGTTTTCGATATATGTATAGAGGCGATCGCCATGAAAGTCCAATTGAAACAGCATTTATCTTTGCTCATCTTTAGTGGGGTATCTACCTTTGCTCTGCTCTATGGTTGTGCGTCATTATCCCAGCCTCAACCCTCTCAAGAAATGCTAATGGACGTTGCGACAAATCTAGTTACCCAAAAATTCGTCAATTCCTCTTGCGAAGATTTATCACAAATAAAGTCTACCGATCCGAGTCAGGCTACAGGCCCGGAAGCTGCATTGCAAAAGAAAGCAATAGAAATGCTGCGGAACAATCCACAAGTGCGCGAAGAATTTATTAATCGTGTTGCTCCACAAATTGCTAATCGGATGTTTGAATGCGAGCTGATTCCCTAGTTGGGGTAAAACCAGCGATCTCCCATTATTTTTGCTGAAGCCAAGGTTGAACATTTTGATCAAAATACTCTTCTGGGGGTTAATCTCAAGTCAGTATAATCAGCTACAATAAAAAGACATTGATTATCCAGACTTGAGATTACCTATTACCAGCGCTTCGCGCTATATGGCAGGATATCCTAATGGTGAATCATCAAAACGGGGTAATGGCGGAGCTATACAACGGTCAAGTTATGGGAAAATCTGTTATCTATCGCATTTTAGATGCCAATCTAGACCGCGCCAGGGAAGGATTGCGGATTATTGAGGAATGGTGTCGGTTTGGGTTGAATAACCCAGATCTGACCCAGGAGTGTAAGCGGTTGCGCCAGGAGTTGGCCCAATGGCATACAGCAGAAATTCGGGCAGCTCGGAATACACCAGACGATCCGGGAACCCAGTTAACCCACGAACGGGAAGAGTATCGAGGAACGATTCATCAGTTGCTCCAGGCCAATTTATGCCGGGTTGAGGAGGCACTGCGAGTTCTAGAGGAGTATGGCAAGCTCGAAGATCGGCAAATGGGCCGAGTGTGTAAGCAAATGCGCTACCGAGTGTATACTCTGGAGAGCCAATTAATGGCCTATAGTCGCCATCAGCAGCTTTTAGAGGCGCAATTGTATTTGGTGACTTCTCCAATGCCGGAGTTGTTGGAGGTGGCCGAAGCGGCTTTGCAAGGCGGGCTGAAACTGATTCAATATCGGGATAAGAATACAGAGGATGGGGAGCGTCTGGTTTTGGCTCAGAAGTTGCGGCAATTATGCGATCGCTATGGCGCTCTGTTCTTGATTAATGACCGCGTAGATTTGGCGTTGGCAGTGGATGCGGATGGGGTTCATTTGGGACAACAGGATCTTCCCATTGCTGTAGCACGGGAAATTTTGGGGCCCCAGAAAATTATCGGCCGTTCGACGACGAACCCGGAAGAGATGAAACGGGCGATCGCCGAAGGTGCAGATTATGTCGGTGTCGGGCCGGTGTTTGCGACTCCGACGAAGCCGAATAAGGCGGCTGCTGGCCATGAGTATGTGCGCTATGCAGCCCAACATTGTCCCATTCCTTGGTTTGCGATCGGTGGCATCGATGTGAATAATTTTAATGAGGTGCTAGAGTCAGGTGCGAATCGCATTGCTGTCGTGCGAGCGATCATGGAAGCAGAACAACCCACACTGGTGACCCAATATTTCCTCTCCCAATTGATCCGGATGGAAACGATGAAAGCAATTCAAAAGCCTCAAGCAGTGAGGGGGTAGAGGTTGTGAATATGACAGACGTAACCTTACAGGTCAATGGGGAATCCCAAGCTTGTACTACAGGCATGAGTTTACCCCAGTTCTTAGAGTCCATAGACTTAAATCCGCGCTTGGTAGCTGTGGAATATAACGGCGAAATTCTCCATCGCCAGTTTTGGGATACCACTGAGATGAAAGAGGGCGATCGCCTGGAAATCGTTACCATTGTGGGTGGAGGATAGGAGGATAGGGGGATGGAGTCCCCTTACTTCCTCAACTCCTGGCGACTAATTCAGTAACTGTGGTACTTCGTAGCCGCTCGCATTCTTTTTCTCGCTGCTTATTGTAATATAACTGCTCGGTGAAATATGCATAACCTCGCGGATCGAGTTGAGGATCGATCTTAGCCAGGCGCTCGGCAGCATAACTTCTGCGCTTACCACACAAAATTTGCTCTAAAGTTAAGGCTGCTTTGTTAATCGATAAAATGGGATTTTGGATATCAGAAAGATGCTTTTCTTGCAAATAAAGTAAGGGATGAAATTGAGTACTATAATTGGGAAATTGCCCGACTCCATCTTGCAGTTTAGAGACTAAATCCGAAGAATCTACAGGTAGGCTTTCCCGTAAACTTTCAATTTGCGACCAGAGAAACCGATGGGGGGCACATTGGAAGAGGAGATTGCGATCGCCCATAATCTGCAAAAAATACTCTCTTGCCTCCGGTGCATGAAGATAAATGCGTAAAATCAGGCTCTCTGTCTCAAACAGCAAGCGGTCTTCTGGGGTAATCTTGACCTCAATTTTGGGAATTTTGGGAGGGGTCTTGGTTTTGGGGGTGCGCCGCAGGCGTTGTATCTGTTTGACTAAGTCTTCGGCAATGAACTTGAGGCGATCGCTATTTCCTTGACTAAGATATTCGGCACAGAGATTAATGTAGTAGGTGCGCGTGGTTGGATCTTCAATTTTACTCAGGAGTTTCACCCATTCTTGAGCAACCTGTTGAAAGCGATCGGCCGCTTTGAGGTCTTTTCCCTTTAAGGCTTGTTCAATTTTCCAATCGAGCCATAAAGGAGCTTGTTGGACTAAGTCTAAATAGGGTTCTGGACTCCCGGCTGATTTCAGGAATTCATCGGCATCCTTGCCTTGGGGAAGATTCAGGATTCTCAGTTGAATTTGGCCTTGATAAACCAAATCGGAAATTTCAGAAATCGCCCGTTCTGTCGCGGTGGTTCCAGCTTGGTCGGCATCAAAATTAAGGAGAATGGATTTAGAGGGGGTATAGCGTGCCAGCTTTTTCACCTGAGATGCACTTAACGCTGTTCCCAGAGAGGCAACAACTTCGGAAATACCGGCGGCATGGAGGGCGATCGCATCAAAATAGCCCTCAACTACGATCGCCCGATCCTGCTTAGAAATGGCTTTTTTGGCCCGATCTAAGCCAAATAATAGATTGCCCTTATCAAAAATGGGCGTTTCTGGAGAGTTGAGATACTTGGGTTGCGCTTCGCCGAGCGATCGCCCCCCAAACCCCACAACTCGTCCCTGAACATCGCTAATGGGAATCATCAGGCGATCGCGAAAGCGGTCATAATAACTCGCTCCTGACTTACGCTCGATCGCCAACCCCGCTTGCTCCACGACCTTCACCGAATAGCCCTTAACCTCCACCAAATAGCGATATAAGGTCTGCCATCCAGCCGGTGCATATCCCAACCCAAACCCCTGGATCGTCTCCTCAGATAAGCCTCGCTGCTCCTTCAAATAGGACATTGCCTCCTGTGCTTCCGGTTGATGGAGGGCATGTTGGAAAAAACTAGCGGCGATCGCCACCACCTCATACAATTGTTCCTGAAGTGATAACTGGCGTTGAAACTCTTCCCGTTCCTCAACATCCAACGTGCGGATCGGCACTTCATAGCGCCGCGCCAGATCCAGCACCACCTCCGAAAACGAGCTATTATCCAACTGTTTCAGAAAACTAATCGCATTTCCCCCCGTTCCACAGCCAAAGCAATAAAACATCTGCTTCGTGGGACTGACGGTAAAACTAGGACTTTTTTCCTCATGGAATGGACATAACCCCACAAACTCCCGTCCTTTCTTCTTCAGAACCACCCGTTCCGAGATCACCTCAACAATATCAACTCGTTGTTTAATCTCTTCGATCGTATCTGGATGGAGTCTTGGGGTACTCATGGCTGGCAAAACCAACGATAATGTTCACAGTTTAGTGGCAATAGAGAACGTAAAGGATTATGGGAAGAATCTTTCTATCTGCAGGTCATGGAGGATTTGAAAACGGAATGCGCGATCCAGGGGTGATCGCCGGAGGAACCACGGAAGCGCGGGAGATGATCCAACTGCGAGATTTAGTCGTGGCCGAATTGCGATCGCGCAATCTCGAAGTTCTCAGCGTTCCCGATGACCTCAGCGAGGCGCAAACCATTACTTGGATCAATAGTCGCGCTCGCTCTGGAGATATTGCTCTCGAAATCCATGCTAACGCCTTTTATAATCCTTCCGTTCGTGGAGCCAGCGTCTTTTACATCGCCAATAACGAAGAACGCCGGGCCCATGCCGAATTAATGCTCTTAGCTCTGTTGCGTCGCGTTCCCCAACTCCCCACCAGAGGCGCGAAACCCGATAGTAATAGTGGTTTAGGTAGACTCGCTTTTATTCGTAATATTTATATTCCCTCGCTGTTCATGGAAGTTGGGTTAATTACCAACCCAGAAGACCGCGCTCTCCTGCAAAATCGTCGCCGGGATATGGCCTTGGGAATCGCCGATGGCCTATCGGCTTGGAACCGTGGGGTTAATCCTTCTCCGAGTCCTGCGCCCAGTCCTTCACCCACTCCGTCATCCCCAACCTATCCCCCCATCAACATTAATATAAATGGTCAAATTTACGGGGAAGAAGGCATGATTATTAACGGAAACTCCTATATTCCCATTGATCTAGTTGACCAATTAGGCATTGATTTAAGCCAGGACCCCGATGTACGCCGGATTAATTATCGCAACATTGTTTATATTAAGGCGATCGAGCTACGAGACTATAACATTTCTGTAAGCTGGGAAAACGCAACTCGGACTGTCGTTTTGCGATCGATTTTGAAGCTCTGTCCGGGTGAGCTAGACCGGATTATGGGCCACGGTAAAACCACTGAAGTTCAACTGATGATGTTCCTCAAGGCTAATGATGAAAAAGGACTCCAACAATTTCCCGATCTGCCTCGTCTCTATCGAGAGGAAGGAAGCATTGAAGGAGTCAATTATGATATTGCCTTTGCCCAAATGTGTTTAGAAACTGGGTTCTTAAGATTTGGCGGAGAAATTCAACCCAATCAGAATAATTTTGCTGGTTTAGGGGATGTGGGGGGGAATGCTGCGGGTGCATCCTTTCCTAGCGCTCGGATCGGTGTAAGGGCACAAATTCAACAACTCAAAGCCTACGCGAGTACGGAACCTTTAGTCCAAGAATTAGTGGCTCCCCGATTTCGATTTGTTACCCGTGGTATTGCTCCTTTGATTGGTCAACTCAGTGGCCGTTGGTCGGCTGATCCCCAATATGGACAGAGAATCCTAGCCATTTTGCGTCGGTTGTATGAATCCGCTGGTTTGATTTAAATCACAGACAAAAATAAATTAATTACGTAGAATTCTAGGGGGTTTTCACAAATATTCCAGGAAGATTAAGAATACATAAACAAATACGGAGATACCGCAATGAATTACGATAATTGAATCATTCAAGGGATCGTAACACTTGGATTAAATATTGGATTAAATAGTAGTGAATAACACAATTTTCACAAAGTTAAATTGCTAAAATAACACAAAAATTAACAATCCGTAAGATTGCTCAATCCAGGTGCAACATAACTCAATAGAGGTATAAACATGTTAAGTATTGAAGACAAAAAAAAACTAGAAATTCTTGGGTGTAAATTTAAAGCATCTAAAGCGCCCTATCACATGATGATCGACAGTTTGCTCAGTCCAGATACAACATTGCTGTATATGGCTTGCTTACATGATGATGGTCACATAACCGAAGATGAAAGATCGCTCTTAGATTGGTTTAAGCGGTTTTCGGTACAATCGGCTGAATTATCTCTTTCAGATCAAAGAGAAATGATCAATGCTGCTTTCCATGGTTATTATTCCTACCGCTATCAAGGACAGAAAACTAAAGCAGTCAGTTTAGAACCAGCAGAAGTAGAATCTAATCAATCTTCTGTGGCTTAACTCTAGTGCTTCGCGCTAGGGAATAGGGAATAGGTTATTCCCAGGGTTTCTGTGTCTTTGCATCTCCACGTCTCCACGTCTTTGATCCCTACATCTTTCTTCCCCTAGCGGACAACTCGCCAGAGGAGTAGAACCCCTACACTGAAGGCGGATAGGGTGGGTAACCATCCAGCTATGACGGTAGGCATCGCTCCGCTTAAGCCGAGAGCATCACCCACAGACATCAGGAGATAGTAGCTAAAGATAATTAAAACGCTTATGCCAAAACCGGTGGCTCGTCCGGCTGTGCGTTGGGGACGAGTCCCTAGGGCAGCTCCCATTAAGCCAAAGGCAATACAGGCAAAAGGAATGGCGAAACGCTGTTGAATGCGGATTTGCAGTTTGCGAATTTGCTTTTGATCGCCACTCGTTTTAACAATTTCTAGGTAGTTGAGGGATTGGGCAATGTTCATTTCTTCATAGTTTGTCCCAATGGAAGCGAGATCGAGGGGAGCGCGGGGAAGTTTGAGTTGTTGGCGATCGAATTTGACGATATTTTTGAAGGAGCCGGATTGATCGACGACGTAGATCGTGCCGTTGAAGAAGTCCCAGGTACTTTCATCTTGGTTCCAGGAGGCGGCTTCGGAGATGATGATTTGTTTAAATTGGGATTGGGATCGATCGAGGATAGTCAGTCCTTTCATTTCTTTGCCGTCGAAAAATTCGGCATAGAATAGGCGGGTTAAAACACGTACTCTTTTCCCATCAGCGAGTTCTTTGCGCTGGTATTCGGGATAAAAGATGTTCATTGCCTCTTGTAGAGGCGTTTCTTGTTTGAGCGCTCGCTCTAGGGTGAGGGTGGCTTCTCGTTTGGCAGCAGGAACAACGAGTTCATTGAAGGTGAAGGTAATACCCGTGAGAAAGATACTAAAGATGAGGGTGGGAAGAAGGAGACGGTAGAGGCTTACCCCACAACTGCGCAAGGCGATCAGCTCGCTGTCGCTGGAGAGGCGACTGTAGGCGATGATGCATCCGAGAAGGAGGGCAGTCGGGATGGCGAAGGAGATGAAGTAGGGCAGTTGGAGAAAAAAGACTTTGAGGGCGATCGCCACGGGGAGTCCGGCTTCACTCACTTGGCGGACGAGATCGAAGACGGTACCGATCGCCACTCCTACGGAAGTAAAGGCTCCGAGTCCAAAGAGAAACGGGGAAATCAGTTCCTGGATCAGATACCGATCCATAACGGAAACGAGGGAAAATTTGGGGCGTTGGAGTTTGATGTCTTCCTGAGAAACGCTTGAAGTCATATAGGCGGTTAGGAGTTAAGGATGAGGTTACCGTTGGAAATTATCACCTAAATAATATTGTCGCACTCTGGGATCTTCATAGAGTTCTTCCGCATTACCAGAGGCAAGGATTTCCCCATCGCGCATGATGTAGGCTCGATCCGTAATGGCGAGGGTTTCGCGGACGTTGTGATCGGTGATCACAATTCCCAGATGGCGATCGCGCAGCTTGGCGACGAGGGTTTGAATTTCGGAGACGGCGATCGGATCGACACCAGCGAAGGGTTCATCTAAAAAGAGAAATTTAGGCCCATCTTTACCCGCCGCTAGAACTCTAGCTAATTCGGTGCGTCGGCGCTCTCCTCCTGAAACCTTAATCCCTTTAGTCTGGGCAACGGTTTGTAGACGAAATTCTTCGAGCAGTTTTTCCGTGCGCCAGTGCCATTCCCGGCGCGGGACTTGGGTTTGTTCCAAAACCAGTAAGATATTCTCACGCACGGTGAGATAGCGAAAAATACTCGCCTCTTGAGGCAAATAGCCAATACCGAGTTTAGCGCGTTCGGAAATAGAGAGGGCGGTAATATCGCGATCGCCGAGCCAAATTTTACCTTGACTGGGTTTTTCTAAGCCGGTTCCCATATAAAAGGTGGTGGTTTTTCCAGCTCCATTGGGCCCAAGTAATCCCACAACTTCTCCTTGTGCTACAGAGAGATAGACGCGATTAACCACCATTCGTTGTCCATAGGATTTATGAACGTTATCCAATACCAACTTCACAATATTTACCCATAAAACTTGTTTTGAATTGCCAGCACCGACCGATTAACTATACCAGATCGGGTTAAAGTATCTGTACAGAAAACTTCTGTACTCCTGACTCATATAGAACCCATAACCTATTCCCTATTCCCTAGCGCGTAACCCTACAAATCGGGAGTTGGGGGTAGGGGAGCCGGATTACCTGCGTTATCGGTGGATTCCGGAACAATATAAATTGCTTCGACTTGTTGCCCTTGGCTCTGGGGTAGGGCGACAAAACGACCTTCATCAATTAGATAAGTAACCGTTTCTCCTCTGATGCTATTGCCTTCTTGGAGAACATAGACGTTACCACTCAGGACAATCCGCCGTTCGCGGCTAAAATATTGAGCTTGGGCGGCTGTCGCTTGAATATTGCGGGCTGGATAGAGGACTTGTACATTACCCCTGGCGGTAAGGACACCGGTTCTAGCATTGGCTTCTTGGATGTCTGCTCGCAAAGTGATAGCCCGATTTTGGCTATTTTGGGAATAGGCAGCCGGTAGGCGAGTGATTCCTAGAGCAATGGGGATCATTAGGGCTAATGTGCCCACTAAGTGACCCCAATGGGGCGATCGCAAGGTTTTCATAAGCACTATGTTCTCTTGGCTGGGTTGGTTTCTCTTTTTCTTTACCTAGGATACTGTAACCGGAAAGGGAGTGTGGAGCATTGGGGTTTAGATCAAAATCGTAGGGTGCGCTACATTTCATTAACGCACCCTACAAGAGCGGCGATCGCTCTTTTGTAAAGGCTGGGATGTCACAGCTTTCTAATCTAACTGAGGTAGGTAGTTAAATACCAAGATTTATGTCGAGATTCAACAGTTACGATCTTACTCATTATTCCTGCTCGTCAACTTCATAACGCTGACGATCTTCTTGACTGGCTGTACGATGTTCAAAAGCATGTCCTTTCCTACCCGCAATTTTAAATGCAGGAACTTCGTGCCCACCAACCGCTTGTTTCCCCAAAATATATTCACTATATGCCCAACTCCATGCAGTAGGGTTGAGTGCCCCACACACATTAACACTTGGCAGTTCTCTCAGCGCAGTTGTTACTTCCAACTTGACCTTACTGGGTAATTCACTAAGCCAGTGTCCAGGAGGGGTCTTTGGTAAAACCCCCCATGAGTTTTTCTCCGCAGGAGAGACAAAAGAAGGGGGATAAATTAACTCTCCTTTTCGTACACCTTTTCTTCCTAATCCTTGTTCTCCCTCTTCAACCGAAAATATTGCTTTGAATCCATAAAAATTAATCCCAAAGTCAATTCTTCTCATGAAGTAGTGCAAAAATGATGCTAACATTGCAAAAATTGGAGCTGATTCAGCATGTTCTTCCTTTTTAATCTCCTGAAGGTAATACTCTTTATAAGCGCTGTATGTATCCATCCATTTAGCACCTTTGTATTGATCAAAAACCCCAACTCTTTCTTCCGCCTGTGCTATTAGTCCCTCCATATTCAGACCTTTTGTAATTTGAACCCCTGGTCGAGGTTCTCCACCTTTGGGAACAACTTTATGCAAAGGCTGTACAATCTGGAGCTTAAGTGCATCCGTTTCTGCGGGTTGCACACTTGTTCCAGTGCTTTTTGTATATTTCTCTTTATCTGTTTTTCCCGTTCTCAGTGTCGAACCTTCTCCCGCGCTTTCAATCTGACCTTTCATTAATGCCATGGCATCCTTTCTCTGACTGATCCCATCCTGATCCTGCGACATTACAGGTCTAGTTCTATTTTCGATCGTATATGGATTAGATCCCATATCCGTGGTTAGGTCAGCGATCACTTCTTCCTCCTCTTTGGTAATCACTTCAGCAATAACACCACGATCTTTGTTTCTTTTCAAAACCAACTGATGGAAACTAGGGTTTTCTACTTCAATCCCTTCAGTCTCTCCTTCATATTCTTTCTCTCTTTGCACACTGGGAGCTGAAGCCTGAGTCCTATTTAGGTTCTGGGTCAATTCATGGGCAATCAAGTTGTGTCCAACCTCCAACTTCGCTTGCACTGTTGCGGCTTTTCCCAATCTCTCCAGTAGGTTGCTTTGTCCATGACCTTGGGGTTGCCATTGGGGTAGCTCTTTGTTCTGTTTCCTTTGCACCTTTGGCTGAAGTCCTGGGGGCCCGGTGAACCGAGGTGCATGGCTTTCGGGTTCGACTCTACGAGGAGCGCGGCGAGTACGGTATTGTTGGCGATGAGGACTCATAATTTTAGCCAAACTAGATCTTATACCCTTTATTATACCGTTAAATGCCGATCCACAGTCCGATCAACTAGAAGATTTATAACACGATAATTGATGATAAATCTTCGAGCTGATCGATACGATTAGCCCATCATCGTCGTGTTACTATTAACAGTGCAGATGTAACCTAAAATTTGGAGAATGACCTTATTGGCTAACCACTCCACAGGAATCTATCATCAGCCAAAGAAGCTTCGGGATTGGGCGATCGCAACTACACCAGACCATATTCAGGATGATATGGTTGATTGCCTGGTTGGAGCTATCTCCACCATTCATTCTTTGCTCGATCGCTACATCGCGGATCGGCAAGGTAAAGAAAGTTCTGGTTTTCTCCATCCACACCAAGACCGAGAAGAAATTTGCCAAGGTATAGAAAAGTCTGTACCCCTTAGACGTTTACGTCAAACTTTTGACCTATCTCTATTTGAATGTAGTATTATCCTCTGTTGTGTTGCCCAAGCCGTCGATCGCCATTTTCCCGATCTACTGGCGATCGCCCACAATGATCCAGAACAGAACTATCTTACCTTTCAACTGGCTCTAGAGTGTTTTCCCCAACCCCATTGGGATGCATTAACTGAAGCTCGTCCCCTGCGAAAATGGCAACTGATTCATTATGCAAACACTCCAGAACTTCCTCGCACTTCCCTACAAATTGACGAAGCTATTTTGCACTATCTGATGGGAGAGTCCTATCACGATCCAATCCTGACAGGAACTATTACTCCTGTGTCAATGTTAACCACAACTATCCTGCAACCTTCCTATGAGAACATTATCGATCAAGCCGTATCAGTGTTTCAAGGGGCTTTAAAGAGTCAACCCATTATCCAATTGTGTACTCCAGAGAGAGAGTTACAAGGGGAAATTGCTACCCAGATTAGCCAATCTTTAGAGTTTCCCCTCTATCGTCTACCCAGTGATGCTATTCCCAAAGAGCGGCAGAATCTGCAACGGTTAGTGATGCGTTGGCAGCGCTGGTGTGCCCTTTCACCGAGTTTGTTATGGGTAGAGGTGAATGAATCGGAAACAGCAGAAAGCCGCCCCTCACTTTTGTCTCCCTTTTTACAGTCTCTTCAAGTCCCAGTTCTCGTTGCTACCGATGAACGGTTGCCCCTCCCCCATACTGTTACCTTTGATGTAGAAGCCTTGCAATATGGGGAACAACTGGGACTATGGCAAAAGGCATGGCAAGATTATCCAGAAGATTTAGAGTCATATTTGTCATCCTTAGCGGCTCAATTTCGCTTATCGGCAATGATGATTGAAACAGCGAGTGCCGCCGTGCGATCGCAGCTCGATTTATCTCCTAAAGTCATCAGTGAGAGACTTTGGGAGTTCTGTCGGTTGCAAGCCAGACCGGAACTAGAAGGATTAGCGCAACGTATTGACGTGAGAACGACTTGGGAAGACTTCGTACTTCCGGAGCGAGAAAAAGGGCTTTTGCAGCAAATTCTGATTCATGTGCGCCGACAGGCAACCGTCTATCAAAATTGGGGGTTTGCGGCCAAAAATCAGCGCGGGTTGGGGTTAACGGCGTTATTTGCCGGAACCAGTGGCACAGGCAAAACGACGGCGGCTGAAGTGTTGGCGCATGAACTACATTTAGATTTATTTAGGATTGATTTAAGTGCGGTAATGAGCAAGTATATTGGCGAAACAGAAAAGAATTTACGCCGTATTTTTGATGCCGCAGAAAAGGGGGGAGGTATTTTACTCTTTGATGAAGCGGATGCCCTGTTTGGTTCGCGCACGGAAGTTAAAGATAGCCACGATCGCCATGCCAATCTTGAAGTGAGTTATTTGTTACAGAGAATGGAAGCCTATCAAGGATTAGCGATTTTAACCACTAACTTTAAGGATAACTTAGATCGAGCCTTTATACGTCGCCTACGTTTTATTGTTAATTTCCCCTATCCCAAAGCGCCAGAGCGCAGTCAAATTTGGCAGCGTGTTTTTCCCAAGCAAACCCCGACGGAGGGCTTGAATTTTAAGAAATTGGGACAATTGGATGTTACCGGCGGAAATATTAAATCGATCGCGCTAAATGCAGCCTTTTTAGCTGCTGATGCTGAAGAACCGGTAAAAATGAAGCATATTCTGGAAGCGACGAGAACAGAATATTTGAAATGGGGGCGATCGCTCACTCGTGCTGAAACTCAGGGTTGGGATCTCTCTTGAGCTAAGGTTCATTTTGCTCCATTATCCCTGATTGGCTTCCATTTTGGCTAAAATTTGTCGAATCATCACTCTATCTTGGGCTTGGGGGAGATAGTACAAATAGTCTTCTAAATCTTGGGTGGCTAAACTCCAGTTGCCTAATTCATAGGAGATTAAACCGCGATCGCGCAATTCCATAGGCGCTTGGGGAAATAACAATAAAATCCGTTCAATGGCAGCCAAGGCGCGATCGATTTGATGATTGTGCAGATAAATCACTTTCAGGTTCGTCAGCATTCGCGCTAAAAACTGTCGAGGACTGACAGGGGCTAGATATTTAGGTTTTAATTCTATCGGTTGTCCATAAATCTGGGCTAACCGCTTGGCACAATCTTCAGGAAATAAGACTTCTCCTCGATCAAAGGCATCAACAAAAATTCCTACCTCTTCAAAATCAGGACGAATCAAAAAATGACCCGGCATTCCAATGCCCACCATAGGAAATTCTAGCCGTTGGGCAAGTTCTAAATAGACTAAAGCCAGGGTGATAGGGATACCCGTACGTCGGTTAAGGACTTCATTTAAGAAGCTATTGCGCGGATCGTAATAGTCTTCGGTATTCCCTCGAAAACCGAGCTGCTCATACAGATAATCGTTAATCGTTTGGATAACACGCAAGGGATAGCGCTGACTCGGTAGCTGGCTTTGGATCTCTGCTGCCATGCGATCGAGTTGTTGTAGGTATTCAACCGGGTTGAGTTCAGGATAGGCTTCAGCAGCAATGTAAAGGGCTGCCTTGGCTAGGGAGATGGAGGCTTCTGGTTGCTGTATTTCCTGATAGAACTGTTGTCTGGTTCTAGAAAAGTCCATGATCCAAAATTTATTTTTTTCATTTTGTCCTAGTGTGGCATACCTGCACCCATCTGTTGTCTGAAATGCTTGCTAATTATAGGCTTTGTTAATTCCGACTAAAAAAGTCGGGATTATTTGACGACCCTTGACCCCCGGTGATACGATGCCAATCGAGGATCAGAAATCGCACGTTAAACAAAGAGGAAGACAAAGCTTATGACCCTTGCCACTGAAACCCTAAATCAGAGTTCCCAAGCTGCCTGTGAAAAGTTAGTCTGTAAAGAGTGCGGCACAACCTATAAACTCGAAGCCAAGCATGTGTGTGAAGAATGCTTTGGCCCCCTAGAAGTAAGTTATAACTATGACCATTTGCGCCAGCAAGTTAGCCGTGAAACTATTGAAGCCGGCCCCAACTCCATTTGGCGTTATCGTCAGTTCCTTCCTCTACTGAGCGATAACGTGATTGATGTGGGTACAGGGATGACTCCTCTTCTGAAGGCGAATCGCTTGGCGCGGCAATTGGGTCTCAAAAATCTTTATATTAAAAATGATGCGGTAAACATGCCGACCCTGAGTTTTAAGGATCGGGTGGTCTCGGTTGCCCTATCAAGAGCGAGAGAATTAGGGTTTTCCACCGTATCTTGTGCGAGTACCGGAAACTTAGCGAATTCTACTGCGGCGATCGCAGCCCATGCCGGTTTAGACTGTTGCGTATTTATTCCTGCCGATCTCGAAGCCGGTAAAGTATTGGGAACCCTAATTTACAATCCCACCCTCATGGCCGTCAAAGGCAACTACGATCAAGTCAATCGCCTCTGTAGCGAAGTTGCCAATACCTACGGCTGGGGATTCGTCAACATTAACCTGCGCCCCTACTACTCCGAAGGCTCCAAAACTCTAGGCTATGAAGTCGCCGAACAGCTCGGTTGGCAACTGCCCGATCATGTGGTTGCCCCTCTAGCCTCCGGTTCCCTCTACACCAAAATTTACAAAGGCTTCCAAGAATTTATCAAAGTCGGCTTAGTTGAAGATAAATCGGTACGCTTTAGTGGCGCTCAAGCCGAAGGCTGCTCTCCCATCGCCTCCGCGTTCCGGGAAGGACGGGACTTTATCGCCCCAGTCAAACCCAACACGATCGCCAAATCGATCGCCATTGGTAACCCCGCCGATGGAATCTATGCCCTCGATTTAGCCCACAAAACCAATGGTAACATCGAATCGGTTACCGATCCTGAAATCATTGACGGCATTAAACTCTTAGCAGAAACCGAAGGCATCTTCACCGAAACCGCAGGCGGAACCACAATCGCCGTCCTCAAAAAACTGGTCGAAGCCGGTAAAATTGACCCCGATGAAACCACCGTCGCCTACATTACCGGCAACGGCTTGAAAACTCAAGAAGCCGTTCAAGGATATGTTGGCGAACCCCTCACCATTGACGCAAATCTAGAAAGCTTTGAACGGGCAATGGAGAGGGCGCGCACCCTCGATCGCCTAGAATGGCAACAAGTATTGGTCTAAACTCTTAGCCCAAACAGTCATTAAACCCGGAATGGGGGAATACTCTCCCCCGTATTTCCAAATCTCAAACAGATAAACACTGCAATCATGGTTAAAATTTTAATTCCTACTACCTTACAAAAGCACACCAATAATCAGCCCACGGTAGAACTCCAAGCTAGTACTGTCTCTGAACTGATTGATGTTTTAGAAAAGAGCTATCCAGGCATTAAAAACCGCATCCGCAAAGAGAGTGGAGAAATCAACCGCTACTTAAATATTTATGTGAAAGAAGAAGACATTCGCTTCTTACAAGGAGCTGAAACCGTACTCAACGAAGGGGATGAAGTAAGCATTGTCCCCGCAGTTGCTGGTGGCTAATCTTCTTCTGATCTCACGTGCATGAACTCAACTCCATTGTTCCACAGCCTAAAAAGCTGTGGTTTTTTTATCTAGGGTTTGCTGAACAAGTGATCTATGGAGGCTCAGGAACAGGAAACGATATGTATAGCAGAAAAGGAGTTGGTTCGGACAGTTAGATGATGGTTTAAGGCAACAGGCAAGCAACAGGCAATAGGCAATAGGCAACAGGCAACAGGCAATAGGCAATAGGCAACAGGCAATAGGCAATAGGCAATAGGCAATAGGCAATAGAAAATGTCCTAACTCTCCTTTTCTCTACTATACGAAACGGTCACGGTGTACTCTAGAACAGCACTTCGCAGTCTATAGCAAGGCGAGATGGCATTCTCCTGTATTACCGATTGCCTATTGCCTAGCGCGAAGCATAATCTTCAAACCCTTATAGGCAAAGCTTTTTAGCTAAAGCGATAGAGCCATACAAAAATTTTTTTGCCATAACCCTTGACATCCTTGTATTATGCTGTGTAGTATAGTGAATGTAGAGAGCAAGGAAGTCAGATGTGTCCCACCTGAACCCTTGCTGTTGAACCTTGAAAACTGAATAACCGAAATTTTTCTTTAAGGGTTTGTTAATGACTGTTTAGGAGTCAAAACAGTGTTCCTATTGTATCAACGACTGTCGAAAACAGTCAAAAAAGATCCACCGAATCAATCAAACTCTCCGGCTCGAACAAGCAAGCCATCGGAGAGTTTACAAACCAAAACTCAACTTATATCCATCTATTTTTTAGAACGTCGATTTCTTTTGTAATCCCCAAAGGAGGTGTCAAGATGGTACATATTCGATTTGAAGGACGCTCCTATGATGTGACTGAAACCCAACTAGAAATTAACGGTAGTATGAATGATACAGTCCTCAAGGATCGAATTGCACGTCATCTTGAAGTTGGAGTTTATCGCTTAAATGACTATGTTATCGATCGCCGCCCTAGTGGTGACATTATTATCCGTCCTGAAGCGGTTTATGGGTAAAGTTTAAATCTTCTCAACTCCTGAACCGCCGGCTTTGGACAATCTACTCCCAAACAAGAATCGCCAGAGGTGAACCATGAAAACACCAAACTGTAACGAAATTTGTCCCTGGGTTCGCAATACCCAAAACCTAGATCACTACGTTTGCCTCAAGTGCGGTCAGGAGCGTTTCTTAAACGAAATCCAATCGAATAAACCTCCATTAGGGTTACTGGTTCTGATGCTAATGGCGATCGTTCTAACGATCTTTGTTCAAGAAGGGAAAACTCCCGAACAACCAGCACCCCAACTGGACGCACTCAGCACCCCTTGAAAAACAAGATTTAGAGGGATATAACTGTACCGTACCCCAACAGGTTCAGCATACATAAATGGTGTCTCTTAAAAAGACAATGTGGGTTCGATTCCCACCATCCGCCCTTCATCTTGGCGGATGTCGCTCAATTGGTAGAGCAACAAAACAAATATTGCTGAGTTGACTTGTACGGTACAGCTTTGAGGAATAAATTCACACCGCGCCCTAACTCGAAAAGCTTACATATTAGCTCATTGGTAGAGCATTCGACTCTTAATCGACTGGTAGCAGGTTCAAATCCTGTATATGTGCCCCAACGCTTTTTGTGACTTGCGCGGTGTGACCTTTATTCCTTGCCCTTTGACAGACTTACAAAATACAAAATTCTCATTTCGCGCCCTTACTATTAAAGCTTACATACTTGCCTTGATTAAGGCATTGGTCAAACCCCAATGATAGTGCGGATAGTCATCCGCCGTATGAACAAAAGCTTTGGTTACTTGCGCGAAATGACCTCCTTTCATCAATCAATCTTTCAATTTAGCTCTACTGGCAGATTGAATTAATCTTTCTGGGTTCTGTATTTAAAGTCATTTCGCGCCCTGACTCATCAAGCTTACATATTAGCCAAATGGAAAAAGGCGCTTGATTTAGGCTCAAGAACATACGGGTTCGATTCCCGTGTATGACCCAACAGCTTGTTGAACTTGCGCGAAATGACCTTTTTTTTAAGCGCTGTGCGCTGGTAATCGGTAAACCGGTTTTACCTTACAAATCATTATTAATTGTTTAATTACAACCGCGCCCCAACTTAAATCGCCTACATACTCTCCACCAACTAAACCGGTGCGTACTTGGAGTTGTACGCTGCGAGCCTGAACCGATATTAGCAGGCATAAAAAGCGATTTTAACTTGTGCGGTAATGTTATTCTTAGAAACCCGGTTTCTAGCGACAAGTTTATACGAATTATCTATAAAAGTTTGTCTTATATGTCTAGGAGATGAACCATGGCAAAAGTGAAAAATGCAGAGCAAGATCTGCGTTTGGAGATGCTCAACTCCTTGCTCACCACTCCCCACCGGAAATTGCAAGAAGTTGCCGAACTCCATGACCTTTTAGTTCAACTTGACCCGATTTTTTACGGTCACTTGGCCGTATGGTATCAGCACAATGGGGATGTGCGCGACCATAAGGAAGTGTTTGTAGGTTCTTTGCTCACGAGCCAACTTCCCGAACACCGTAGTGCTGGCTTTGTGATGTTGCAACAGTTTCCGCCTTACCAAGTTGCGCGGATTGTAGACTTTATGAAGCAATTTCAAAAGAAAGTACCTCGGTGTGCGCGGACGGCAGTGACTCGCTATCTGCGGAAGCGGGAAGGAAACCCGAAACAATTCGATCGCGCGGCTCTGCGAGGTCGAAAAGCGATGAAGCATCTGTATGCTACATTGCACATTAAGCCGAATGAACGGGCGAATGCGGTGCTGTTTAAGGATAATCCGCCAGAAGATAGTTTGGCGTTTTCCCTAAAGCAAGTAGCAAAAGCAGCAACTCCCGCAGAGCAAGCGCAACTGATTGTGAAGCACGGTATTCCCTATACCATTGCCATTGGTGCGGTAAACCAAGTTACACCGACGGTGTTAGTGGCGCTGATTCATGCGATGTCGCCTCAAGAGGTGATTAATAACCTGAACTCTCTGAAACAACGGGGAGCGATGGATCATCCGGAGGTGAAGGCGCTGATTGATGAGAAGCTCGAAGCGGCACAAAAGGCGAATCGAGTTTCGGCACTGAAGGCGCAGGTGGCATCGGATGCTACGGAACTGGATGCGGAAACGATCGCGAAGCTCGAGGCGATCGCCAATACCCAAGTGAAAAAGCGGGGCAGCATTGTTAAACCGACGGCTTTACTTGTGGACAAATCCGGCTCTATGCATCGCGCGATCGAAGTCGGTAAGCAGCTTGCTGCCTTAATTTCCGGCATTACCACCGCCGATTTGTTTGTCTACGCTTTTGATACTATGCCCTATGCAGTCAAAGCGCAAGGCAAAGAACTCACCGACTGGGAAAAAGCCTTTAAGCACATTAACGCTGGAGGTGGAACCAGTGTCGGCTGCGGTGTGGAAGCCATGCGGCGCAACCGTCAACGGGTAGAACAAATCATCCTGGTGACTGACGAAGGAGAAAATGCTTCTCCCTACTTTGTGGATGCCTTGGATGCCTATCGTCAAACCCTGGAGATTCTCCCCAATGTAATCATTGTGCGCGTGAACTCTAGCTATGATTTCGTAGAAGCACAGTTGAAGAAAAAGCAGTTTCCTGTAGAAACCTTTACCTTCAAAGGAGACTACTACTCCTTGCCGAACTTAGTTCCGCTGTTGTCTCGTCCTTCTCGGTTAGAGCTGTTGATGGAAATCCTTGAAACCGCTCTACCGGTACGTCAAGACTAACTTAAAACCTCCTCATCCACTGGGGAGGTTTTTTATGACATTGTGAGTTTTTGTAAAATTTAATTCTTGTTGGTTAAATCACTATGATACGGTAGTGAATAACGAGAGAGCATTTTTAAATGAGTTTCAACTGTGTGCCCCTTCTCGATTTTGATTCACCTCACTTATAGCGCCTTGCGCTGTAACGGATTACAGTATTATTAAGATTAAGTCAAGGGTTAATAGATATGCCACTTAAATTAAAAACCAAAAAACCTATATTAATAGACTCTGAAGGTTATGCCTCTGGGAAAATAATAGCGATAGAGTTTAGACTTAACACAAAAAGGTATAACCCTTTAGAAGGTGTAGAATACGAAACCGGCGATCGTTATAATTGGTTAGTGGAAACTACAACAAAGAGTTTGAGTTTCCGTAGGAATCTAGACTTTTTTACGCAAACAAGAATAGACTATAAAAAACATGCATACACTGACTCATGTAATTATAATAAAGAGAGAGGAGATTATAATGAATTAACGAGGGTTTTACTTAATTTAGGGGCATTTCCCGAAGAATTTTTATTTTCTGAATTTATCGATATAGCGACCATTAAATATGATGCAGATGGATTTGAGTACAAGGAAGAGATAGACCTTTATAGGTTGAATAAAGATTTAATAGGAAGGCGTATTAAATTTCAACTTTATGATTGTTTGAACCCCAAAATAAAAGCCTACTCAGTTAAGCTAGACGAGCGCTACGATAACCCGACCATAATACTCCATAAAAAGTCTTATTCAATGGGAAAATTAGTCAGCGATCGCTTACCTCATCAGTCACCTCAACGCACTGAAGACGATATCAAGAATTTACAACTACTCACCTTCGGTGTAGACTCAGAAAATCTCAAACGACAGGAAACTCAAATGAACCCCCAAGTTAAAGAACGTAAAAAAAACATCAAAGCAATACAAAAGCGGGAAGACTATAAAGAATTAATTAAGCATACCCCACTTAATAAATTGGAGTATCACCAGGTTGACGGATATTATCCTTTTAATGAGTTTAAGGATGATTTTTTGTTTTATTATTACACCCAAAGCAAAGGCATTATAGATTATGCAACTTCGTTAGCGAATGAGGATATAATATCTCTGCGGTTGGGTATTGATAGTATCATCGCTACTGACTGTAAGTTCCTCTGGCTTAAGGATGAACTACTATCCGCATTTAGGCAAACCTCAATACCACCATTAGCGGAAATAAAAGAGGTTGTGCCCATTATTTGTCTTTTTCCTCCACTTGATTCATTTTATGAGTACCGCATCCGCTATATTAAAATCTTGACTACTAAGCTCAATAAAACAAATTACGCTCGACTTTATGATAAAGAAAGAGTTCATTTATTTCCCGACCCGATACCACCAAGCGATCTACAAAAAGATGTATTGGCAACTACGATTAGAATCTACACCACGACTTACGACTTCTTTACTACATTTCGAGGAATTGATGGTGTCTTACATAAGAACAATAACCACATAGAAACGGGTGTATACTACGAAGCAAGAGATAAAGCGTTTATCAACTCAGTAAATGATATATGTTTTAATCTTTTGCTTTATCTATCTACTAAGCCAGAGCTAATTGAAGCGCCACTAAAAATCTCCACTAAAGCAGGCGGGAAAGGGTTTGGCAAGACGCAAAAACGCTTGTTTAATCCTCAAGTTATCGGCTCCGATTACCGTCAAGTTTACGATTACGAAGCCCCACCAGACGTATACGATATCACAGAAAGACACCCTACACCCCGTACCCACTGGAGGATGGGACACTGGAAAAGAGTAGCTTACGGCAAGGGCAGAACAGAGAGACGCTGGCAGTGGATCAAGCCCGTTCTTGTCAATCCTGGCGCTTACCCCTCTCAAGATCGATTGTTTTGAGACATTATGGCAACCATCACCTTAGAAGTTCCCGATGCACTCGTTCCCCATCTTAATGCTTTAGGAGATCGCCACTAACACAGCAATAACATAGCCTCTGAGGTAAACCATGAATGCACAATTGATGATCCAACCCTCCTCTTTTATTGATGCTGGTATTCAAATGAAGCCAGTTCGAGGGTTATTCTTATTCAAATTTAGTGAAGACCTGCAAGAGCGACTGGAGGACCTGAACGAAAAACAGCGAGAGTCACAGCTATCACCCGATGAAGCAGTAGAACTGACTGGAATTTTGGAACTCGACCGAATTTTCACGCTGCTTAATGCAAAAATTATTGCTGAGTACGAATAAATATGGCAATTTCAAAAGAGATTCGGCAACAGGTTCGAGAACGAGCTAAATACCTGTGTGAATACTGCCATTCCTCTGAAGAAGCCAGTGCAGCACGGTTTGAAATCGATCACATCCAACCGCGATCGCGTGGAGGGGCAGATACATTTGAAAATTTGGCTTTGGCTTGTCAGCGATGTAATGGCTACCGTTACAATTTCACAGAAGGGACTGACCCAGAATCTCAAATTTCTACTCAGTTGTTTAACCCACGGCTGCATCAGTGGAATGAGCATTTTGTTTGGCAGAAAGGCGGTCTAGTAATTCGAGGCAAGACTTCCATGGGGCGTGCAACGTGCGATCGGTTAGATTTGAATGACCAAGAGCATAATGATGGGGCAATTGTTAAAGCCCGTCGTTTTTGGATTCGGGGCGGTTGGCATCCACCATCAGATGACACCATTGAATCCTGACGAACTCGTTCCCCATATCAATGCTTTAGGCGATCGCCTTCCCACTGTACTACAACAAAGCTTACAAGCCCCACTCCCCAACCACGTCTATCACTACATCCTCAACTTCCTTTCATTGAGGCGAACAGAGTTGGGGACGATCTCTGAGGTTCGTGGTAGGATTAGGGAAACTATCTCAATTCCCCTTAAAGTGTTGAAAAGTGTAATACCATTTCTCTATGATACTGCGCTTAATGAAATGCTCCAGACCGTTTCTTCTAGAGAAATTATTAGTTGCACGATTAAAGAGAAAGAGCATGTCCATTGAGATTATGGTCGATCAAAAAAATCATGCTTTAACTTCACGTTTGGCTTTGGCTGCTCGCAGTTTTTCCCATGCTGCTTCAGTTCCGGGTTTCGGGGGCATGGCAGCAATTTTCGCAATCAGATCCCGATTTTTTTCTTCATAATATAGACGCAGTTCTTCCGCTTCCTTAAGAACTTGCTGATATTCCGCTTCCACCAGAGCGCAATTTTCTTCAATGTACGTTAAAGCGCTGTTTATTTGTGCTTCTGTTAGGTCAAATAATCCCCGGATAAACTTAGACGGATATTGAGCAGTCACATAGTCCATGATATCGTAGATCATGATCCGTGTTCCGGCGATGGTCAGTCCTCGTTCTGTACGGATAATCCCAGTTTGTTCATCGGATGGGTTGGTCATGATTTTTTCCAAAAAATCTAGTGCCTGAAGGTCAATTTCATTCTATCCCTTTATTCGTCTGCAAACTCTGCCTCTATCATTCGCTGTACCACTTCCAGTAAAAGTAAGCATGAGCCAAAATATCGCGCAAGCCAGCAATTTTACGCCATTGAGCTTCTGGATATTGCGATCGCATTTCTTCAGGAATATTTTTGACCGCTTCTCCGATAATCTCCAAATTCCGTACCACCGCATCATAGGTGCGTTCATCGGTTGGGAACTCTTCAAACGTCATTCCTTGGCTGTATCGCTTGACTTTAGCACAAGACGTGAGGATATCTTCCAAGTACAGATGCACACTACGCGACATAAATTGCCTCCTGTTCTACCGTAGAACGAATCAGAGGTTTGAGCATTACTCTACTCACCAAATCTACTCGCGTTCCTAAACGATCTTCCAGATAAAACTTGACATCCATATAGCGATCGAAGGTCACCAATCCATCAAATTCTACTAAAATATCCACATCACTATCCGGTGTGGCTTCATCCCTAGCAACAGAGCCAAATATCGCCAGCGAAGTTACGCCAAACTCTTTTAAGGCTTGCTGGTGTTGTGCCAAAATCCCTAATACTTTGTCACGGATAATCCCAGTGGGTTCGTTGGATGGGTTGGTCATGATTTTGTCAAAAAAACATAATGGCTAAAAATCAATTATAGCCCTTCTTCCTTAGGACAGGTTATCAATATAGAAATTCCTCAAGTTATCGAAAATGATTAGTGAATTAGATCGAGTTGTTTTAACCACAGATTTACCAGAGTATTATTTCAAAACTGGCGATATTGGCACGGTGCTGTTAGTCCATCAAGAAGGTTTGGGCTATGAAGTAGAATTTATCACCATCACCGGAAAACCGCTTGCGATCGTTTCTTTGTTTAATTCTCAAGTTCGGGCGATCGGTGACAGAGAAATTGCCCAAGCACGAGTTTTGACCTAATTATTCATTTATATTTTAAGCCAACAAATTAAGCTGTGGAAAATTCTGTGAAATGCCGTTTTCTCGGATGATGGAACCCTAAAACAATCTCATTTTGAGGAATGCCCGCAGCGAGTAAATCATCGACAATGCAGAAATTCGTTACGTCTTGTTCCACCCAAACTTTGCTATCTTTAATTTTCAAATAGATAATGATATGCTGCACTAGCTTTTTATCCTTCCAGCCAAAGCGAAACCAAAGATATTCATCTCTAATTTCATCTAAAGCTAGGCGATCGCTGACTTCACATTCAGGATTTTTCTGAACTTGATGGATCTTCATACCATAATATTCGGTCAAGATTCGTTTTATGATCGAGCGGTAATTTTCTAAGTCAGCCATTTGACCAGTTCCTCCTTAACTGTATCTACTACCATTAAAAAAACTCGATTATCTTTAATCACTACTTGCACAGATTTTCTTTGAAAAAAATCTTCATAGACCAGACAATCAATCGCTAAATACAGGGTATATTCTGGTTCAGTACGTTGAATCAGATTTCGATATACAATGTATTGTCCCAATGCCCCATGAAAGTCATACATTAGGGATTTTCCCACAAAACTTTTGACTTCAACAACTATTTTTTTGCCTTCTCGTTCTGCGGCAATTGGTTTTTCGGCTGCTAGATCCGCATAAAGTTCAGCATCTTCATATTTGATGAAGTAAGGATTAGCGGTAATGAGCCAACCTTCTTTAATTAAGGCGTTCTTGACCGCATCATGATAAATGTCTTTGGCAGGCATAGTGTAAGGGAATCCATAGTAATTTTAGTTTACACTACATATGGTAGTTTCAGTGTGGCGATCGCTAATTTACCCGCACCCGAATTAAAACCTCCTCATTCACTGGGGAGGTTTTTTGGGGCCATTGCGATCTTTTGTAAAATTTAAATCTTGTTTGTTAAATCACCGTGATAAAGTAGTGGCTGAAGAATTCACTTAGTCCAAACTACAATCATGCAAGAATTTGGTTTAACTCTACCCCAAACCCAACTCATGTATAGCTTAGAATACAATTTGGTACTCACGGATATTAAACTCGAGGAACATAACCACAAAAAGCTGTTAAAGATTACTTGGCTGGAAAAATGGCGAGATTCCATGAATCTCATCCTGCAAAACCAGCAACTGAGTAACCCCTCTACAGAAGTTGTAGAATTAATAACTAATTTCGACCACCTGAAAGTCAAGGCTAGAGAACAAGCCCAAGAAGTTGAACCTAAATTTTCACTCTATTTGATTTTATTAGAATCCACTCTATTTGTCCCTTATTATCCTATCCTCGGAGAGGCTAGAGATGGACAGTTTAAGGGTTTGAAGTTTGCGAATCCAAACCTGATTGAAGATAAGCTTAAATCCTTTGCCCAACTGTTTAATCTAGATTCCCAATGTATTAAACGCTTTCAATCTCACCACAAAGAAGCGCTTGACGGGATTAAGGGAGGATTTAATCCATGGATTACCGGCACAGTCGGAGCGGTGTTTTTAGCCGCAGTTGCTGCATTGGGAACGCCTATTATTGCTGGTATTCTTGCCCCCATTATTGCCCCTGGTTTGTCAGGAGCGGCGGCAGTTTCTTCGGTATTGGCATTTTTAGGTGGAGGGGCGATCGCCGCCGGAGGCTTCGGAATGGCAGGTGGTGCTGCTGTTATTGCCGGTGGTGGAGCCATCTTGGGCGCAGGTTCAGGAGTAGGCTTGGGGTCATTATTTGCCCAATCTCCCACCACTGCGATTAATGAAGCCGCCAAATTAGAAGTGGTCATGAAAGAGCTAATTTTTATCCAGAAAGATATCCGGTTAGCTCAAGAAATCATCAAAGAACAACGGCAAGGCATTCGCGCTCTAGAAGATGAACGGGATGAATTGATGTACAATAAAAAAGAGAATGAGGAGAAAATCAAGAAATTAGAAGAAGCCTTAGATTACTTGAAACGAGCCTTACAGCGCAACCAAGATTTATTGTGATTCTATGATTTCAATCCATAGGATTTGCAATTAAGTGATTATCCGTTCCCAGCGCCTAGTCCTATGTCAGACTTATTTAACTTCAAAGATAAATTTTCTGAATCCCATCAGAAAATGTCAGGTATTCATCATGATTTCAATGCTCTTCGCCAGATTCAACAGCAAGAATCAAAACATTTAGAGCGTCTCAAAAAAGATATGCAAGACATCGCCGACATTTTAGGGGTTTCAGTCGATGAAATTTCATCCAACAATTCTCCCAAGTCTCCCCCTCTTAAGTCTGCCAGTTGGGACGATCAATTTTTCCTCAATAATCCTCTGGTTACCCTGGAAGAGCGGGTTAAACAAGAGGTATTGAAAAAACCGGATTTATTACCGCCCCTGTCTCAATTAGATTATGCAGTGGTGGGGATAACCGGTTTGGTAGCGACGCTCCTAGATTTCTTCGTGGTAGCCATTCCCAAAGATATCAATTATTTGGGAAAATATCAGCAAAAAGGTAGTCAATTTACAGGATGGTTGAGAACGTTGGGAATGGACAACGGCAAGTTACACCCATTTCTGAAATGGTGCGAAAAAGTCTGTAAGGTCCCCTATGATAAAAGTATTTGCTCGGATATTCCCGGATTAACGCCCAAAACCCATCGCTTACTGAGTTTAGGTCATGACCCCCTATTCGGGTTGATTTTTGGTACATTTGATATCTTAAATGGTTCCCTGACGGCGTTTGATGTCCAAGGAAACCTAAAAGTTATTAAAACCTGGAATATGGTTGGGGAAAATAAAATTTTTGCTCCCTTAATTTGGTTGGGGCATATTGTTTCAGATCTGTGTACATCCATGGGAGTTCCAATTCCCGGATGGGGGTTTACTCAGCTCTTGCAATTTGGCTCCATTGGCCCTAAGAATATGACGATCGCCCAAACGGCCAACTGGATGTATGTGAATGGCTATGAATTGCGCCATTTATTGACCCTTTCGATGCCTGTGGCGGCGATCGATCTGGTGATTCGCAGCTATCATTATTTGTCCACGCTGAAGCCAGAACCCTCTGAATTAAAGGCTTCTATGGGTTATGGAGAAATAGAGAAGATTCAAGCCAACCTGAAGTTAAATAAAATGTTGCTGCTCTCACGGGCGATCGCCGTCAGTGGGAATGGATTAAAAGTTTTCACCTATGCCGGAAATCCCTTAGCAGTGAACCTCACTCAATGGCTGTTCCTGATTAAAGATAGCGTAGCCCTAGTTCAAGGGATGATGGACAATAATACTCCCGAACAACTCGTCAGAAATCGTCAGCAAATTAATCTCACTTGGCAGGACATTCTGGGGTAATGGAGTCCTGATTCATTGGACTTGATATGATTAAAGAGCTGAAGGGGTTCGCGCTATTGTCGAAAACAATCCCGATGTTCCTGAGGCGATCGCTATAGTATACTTAACTGACGTGATTAGAGAATCCCATGAATGAAGCCAAGCAACCTTCCCTGAAGATCGCCGTGGTAGGAGATGTACACGATCAATGGGAAAGTGCCGATGCA
This sequence comes from Roseofilum sp. Guam, assembly GCF_017746735.1. Taxonomy (NCBI): domain Bacteria; kingdom Bacillati; phylum Cyanobacteriota; class Cyanophyceae; order Desertifilales; family Desertifilaceae; genus Roseofilum; species Roseofilum sp. Guam. The sequence continues at coordinate 79,795 of NZ_JAGHZN010000010.1, forward strand.
CAAGCACTACATGCTTTAGGAGTGGATTTAGTGTTATTTGTGGGTGACTTTGGCAATGAGTCAATTCCGGTGGTGGAGGAGATCGCCGCGTTAGACTTACCGAAGGCGATCATTTTAGGAAACCATGATTGTTGGTATACTGCCTCTCCTTGGGGTCGGAAGAAATGCCCCTACAATCGTCAGTTAGAAGATCGGGTAAGCGACCAGCTCAAGTTACTCGGCGATACCCATGTGGGGTTTGGTTATCTCAATTTTCCCCAATTTCAGCTCAGTGTTGTGGGCGCTCGGCCCTTTAGTTGGGGTGGCCCCGTCTGGCAGAATGGAGGCTTTTATCAAGAGCGTTATGGTGTGAATAGCTTTACGGAATCTGCGGATAAAATTATCGCGGCTGCCCAGAAAACCGCCTATGAGACAGTCATTTTTATGGGTCATTGTGGCCCCCAAGGTCTTGGAGATCAACCAGAAGATATTTGTGGCAAAGATTGGAATCCTTTGGGGGGAGACTTTGGCGAGCCGGATTTTCGAGCAGCGATCTTGGGAACTCGAGAGCAGGGAAAACAGATTCCCTTGGTGACGTTTGGCCATATGCATCACCGTCTGCGCCACACCGAAGCACAATTAAGAGAGGCGATCGCTCAAGATAATCAAGGTACAATTTATCTTAATGCAGCTAGAGTCCCCCGGATTATCACCACTGCAACCGGGAAATCCCGCAACTTCTCCCTCGTTACCCTAGAAAACCAAACGGTTACCCAAGCGAGCTTAGTGTGGGTCAATCACCAGTTCAAAATAGAAAGTGAAGAAATTCTCTATACATACCGCCCATCTGCTGCCCAAATAGGCTATACTAATAGACTGTGACTGGAGAGGTGGCAGAGTGGTCGAATGCGCTCGACTTGAAATCGAGTGGGCGTTAACAGCGTCCCGGGGGTTCGAATCCCCCCCTCTCCGTTCCCTTGTCGGTTGAGTGAATCAGGTTTGCCCTCTTATGACTTCTACGATACAAATTGAGCATCAACCGAGCCGCGAATACCTGGATCAACTGGGAATCTGGGATTGGCCAATTTGGACAAAAGAAGTCTCTGAGTTTCCCTGGACTTATGACTGCTCAGAAACCTGTTACTTACTTACCGGCCAAGTCCTCGTCACTCCCGATGGCGGAGAACCGGTCGAATTTGGTGAAGGGGATTTAGTTACGTTTCCCGCTGGACTCTCCTGTAGCTGGAACATTCTTCAACCGGTTCGCAAACATTATTCCATGGATTAATCCTTATTCTCTGACTGGTGCAAGCAGTCTACGGATGATGACCAAGAGCCAATAAAACATCCAGATACCGATCCAATTCGCCATCAGATCGATCAAACTATAACTACGGGCTGGAGAGAAAATCTGTAAGGTTTCATCAATGAATGAAAAGACAGTGACTAAAATTGGCCCTAGGGGAAGAGATATTTTTCCCAGTTGAATCATTCGCTGTCCCAGAGCTTGATGACTTAAAATGCCAGCAGTTCCGATGAGAAATAAATGCCCGAATTTATCGTAATCGGCTACACGGGCAGGAATCCAGCGTAAATAAGCAGCTAGGGATATGAGCAACAATACGCCGAAATAGATCCAGAAGGCAATGATCCATCGGCGATCGGCTTTTTTAGGAGTAGGCGTTCTCATAAGGGAGCAGTGATGAGTCGGTCTGTATACAGACGCTCAATCGCGCGATCGCAGTTCCCTAAATTGTTCTGGTTTTTATTTTATCCTTGACGGTTAATTTCTTCTAAGAGCCACTCTTCTATAGGTTCTCCATCTTTGCGTTCAACGTGAATGGCAATCGCATAAACATCAGCCGATCCCGGAGGTGCTGGAATTTGCTCAAACTCTACATTGTAGTCATTCGGGTCTTGGTTATGCTCCTTGAGCCAATCATTCACTTTAATTTGGGCAAACAACGATTGTCCATCCTGGAACATACGGGTAATTTGCATTTGCAAGGTATAGGGAGTAAAACGGGGCATAGGCTACTAATAAGGGATAAGAAAATAGGGGGATAGAATGCATCCTTATTCTGATTGTTGCAGAATTAAGGGTAAGTTGTCCTTGCCTCCACCAATAATAATCACTTTGCTGTTTTCAGATTCAGCTAATTTTTGCGTCGCTTCAATGGACTTAAGCTGTATAATTTGTGGCGTTAACCCTTGAGCCAGCAGTTTTTGGGCATCGGCAATGCCTTGGGCTTCTATTCGTTGTCTTTCTGCTTCTTTTTGCGCTTTTTCGATCTCAAATTCAATCTCTTGGCGCTCTTTTTCATTAATAAATTCCTGGCGCTCGCTTTCTTGTTGGGCAGCTAGTTTTTCCTGAATCGCCGCTTGAATGGAGTCAGGAAGGGTGACATTTCTGAGCAGAGCTTGATCGACGGTGAAGCCTAACGGTTGTAGTTGACTAATCAAAGAGTCTTGTAGTGTTTGGGCAATCTCTTGGCGCTTTTCTCCATAAATTTCACGGGCTTCATAACGGGCAGAAATTTCTCGAATCAGCGATCGAAAGCGAGAGATGATGATTTCGGTCTCATCTGTGCCAATATTTTCATAAACGTTAGCAACTTGTTGAGGGTCAAGTTTATATTGTAAACTGACATCCATACTTAGATTTAGCCCTTCTTTTGAGGTTGCACTTACTGTTTCTTTAATGTCTTTGAGGCGAGTAGAAAACGTTGTGATTTTGGCCATAGGATTGGTCAAGTGTACGCCAGGTTTCAGGGGCTTTTCTTGAACTTTTCCAAGGATTTCGACAACAGCGACTTTACCCGTTGACATCACAACCAAGCATTGGGATAAAGTCGCCAAAAAACCAATTACACCAATCAGAAGAGAGATGACTCTGATTTGACGTTGGCGATGTTCGGGAATAGCATCAATAGAGGTACTGCCTAAGGCGATCGCCAACGCTAACAATGACGTGAGGAGATAGGGAATAAACATGATTGTTGCGAAGATCAGTACCTTTATAGGGTAGTTCAGGGTCGTTAACCTCTAGGGCAAAGGTAAAGAAAAGTTCACTATCTGTTATCTTGTGAAAAGAATACCTCAGTTCTCTTAAACTTCCCTTAAAACAACTCCCATGACATTTCCCTTACCCAACTTGTTAGTTCCTGAACGAGCGGTTTCCGTAAATGAATTCACCCGATATTTACAAATGCGCTTAGAAGGAGATGAACGCCTTCAGCAAATTTGGGTTACGGGTGAAGTGTCAAGTGCTAGCCAATATAGCAGCGGATTATTTTTCACGCTACAAGATCCGGAAGTAAAAGCGAGTCTCAATTGTGTGGTGTGGAATAATGCCTTATCTCGACTGATGACTCAACCGACTGCGGGGGCTAAAATTGTGGTACTGGGAACCCTGCGGATTTATCCCCCTAGAGGACAATATCAATTAATGGTCTATCAGGTGCTTCCGGGAGGGGAAGGTTTACAAGCCCTTCGATATCGACAATTGCGCGATCGCCTAGCGGCTGAAGGCTATTTTGACCCCGATCGCAAACAACCCATTCCGTCCCATCCAAACATTGTGGCCGTAATTACCTCACGTCAAGCCGCCGCCTGGGGGGATATTCAACGCACTCTCAAGCGCCGTTATCCTGGGTTGCATGTCCTCTTTTGTCCAGCTCTGGTACAAGGCGAACAATCCCCCAGTTCTATTGTCAGAGCCATTCAACAGGTAGAAAGCGATGGTCGAGCTGAAGTAATTATTCTAGCCAGAGGGGGAGGAGCGACGGAAGATTTAGCCGCGTTTAATGATGAGCGAGTGGTTAAGGCGATCGCCGAGTGTCCCATTCCCATTATTTCCGGTATCGGTCATCAGAGGGATGAATCCCTCGCCGACTTAGCTGCCGATCTCTATGTCCATACCCCTACCGCTGCGGCCAATCGAGCTGTCCCAGAACTCTCTACCCTCTTGAATGAACATGAAGACCGTTGTCTAGCGCTGATCGACGTTGCTCACACCTACTTCAACCAACATCAGCATCAACTTAATCTCTTGCGAAACCGCCTCTATCGTCTGCAACTCGATCGCCAAATTACACAGGAAGAACAAACCTTAGACTGGAAGCGCCGTCAATTAATCCAACTCAGTCTACAAGCACTACAACAACAAACTCAAAAATGTGACTATTTGCGCCAAAAACTGTCTACTCTCGATCCTCATAATGTCTTGAAACGGGGATATGCTCTAGTCCGCAGCGAAAACGGAGAAATTGTGCGCTCTGTAAGTTCCCTAAAGTCAGACCAAGAACTATCAATTGGATTGGGTCAAGGTCAAGTGAAGGTCAAAATTGTAGAAATTCTCCCTTGATCATTCTGTAATTCCTGATTGAACAAGGTACTGCATAATAGAGGAAACTACTGTATAGTGATGGTCTGTTCTATGGAGTACAGCTTGGAGCCTTAGATCTAACCCATACAAGCTTTTGCTGATTGCTATTCGTGCCTATTCCTAGAGTGCAAAATGCTCTATGTAGCGAAAGGGAAGAGGAATGTATTCCTGATTACCTACTGGAAGCAACTGAGAGGCCTAAGCTATTTCTATGAGCAACAACCGATAGGGGTACAGTTATAACCACCCACGTCCTAATCATCTCCTGTTCCCTATCCCATCGTTCACTACACCCTCACTCCTTCAGGTTTATTATGCCTAAATCCTCCAAGAATAACTCTACACCTCAATCGGATTGGAATTATGAAGAAACCGTTGCCCAAGTTGAAGCCATTATTAACCAAATGGAAGCGGGAGATATGGACTTAGCGGAAGTCTTCAATCAATTTACTCGGGCTGTAGAATATCTTAAAGAGTGTGAGAGCTTTCTCGCGCACAAGCGATCGCAAATGGATTTGATGATCGAAACCTTAAGTGAAGATCCAGACTTCTAATCGCTTCGCTTGCTTTTCGATATCCCTCGGATCAACAGCAAATTAGCATTCAACGCCTGCCTATAATCTTCTGCTGCTCCTTGATAATCGCCCAGTTTCATCAAATAATCGCCGCGATTATAATACGCTTGTGCAAACTGAGGATTCAATGCCAGGGCATAATTAAAATCAGCTAAGGCTTTAAAAACCTCATTTTGAGCGGCATAAACTAATCCTCGGTTATTATAGGCGGCCGCTAACTCAGGATTCAATTCAATGGCGCGGTTAAAATCCTGTAGTGCTTCTGACTCCTGCTGCAATTCCCAATACACGGCTCCTCGACTCAGATACCCTTTTGCTGATTCGGGATCTAATTGGATTACCCGCTCAAAATCGGCTAACGCTTGATTCCACTGTTTGAGTTTGCGGTAAGTATTCCCTCGATTGTAATAACTTCTCACATACTCAGGATTCAGGGTAATCGCCTGATCGAAATCCGCGATCGCCTCCTGATAATCCCCTAGATTATAGCGACTTAAGCCTCGGTTATTATATCCTTTGGCGTAATCAGGGGCTAATTGGAGAACCCGATCAAAACATTCAAAAGCATTTTGGCGATCGCCCATTCGAGCAACTACGACACCATGGTTGAGTAACTGTTTCGCCTGCATCAGGTTAGATCCGATATTCATAGGGTTAATAGAGTAAGACTGAGCCAGAACCAAATGAACCCCAAGAGTCTAGAGTTTCGTTCTATTCAAACCCAGTCCCCCAATGTGGAATTCACTTATAGCGCTACGCGCTGATCGTGGGTAATCGGTAACCCGTAAACCGGCTTTTCCTTCAAAAGACCCCATTTTTAAGGTTTTTCGGGAAAGTTTTTGCGTGAATTTACAGTTACAATAATCCATTTTCCTGAGTATTGCATCCGTAGGGAGTTGAGAGTTAAAACTCAGTGTCTATTGCTATTACTGATTACCTAATTTAAGCAATCGAACCTCGCTTACGGGCTTCTTTATAAGATGTACCAATATTTTTCAGACCTGCCTTAATCATCTGCTGTTCCAACAATAGGAAAAACCGATGGCGATCGCCTCCCCGCACTACGGCTTGATTATGAGCTTCGGATAAGGAGATCGGATAACCATAGCCTTTCGCTACTTGAGCGAGGGTGAAACTTAATGCTTGCTCTAATAATTGGGCATCTTCAACCACCCATTGGGGAAATTCCACACGGGCAATTTCTTTCCCCACATGCAGGTAACAAAAATACACTACTTGTTCTCGATACTGCTCTAAAATTCGTGCCGAAGACCTCCATAACCCACTGCGCTGTCCCGGTTTTAGCCAACCTCCCAAGACTGAACTATCTCGCAAGGGATGTAAAACTTGACAGGGTGCCTTATCTGTTTGCCCACCACAGTGAGCCATACAATTGGGTTCGGGATGAGGACAGTGGGCAAGACGCAGAAAGTTAAGTGCTTCTCCACTGCGAGACGAACTCAAATAACCGACAAGGGGAATACGATGATGTTGGAGGGTTTCCCAAGCGTCTAGAATCGGGGGTAAAAGGCGATCGCGTGCCCCACCCGGTAATGGCTCTAAATGCCAATAAATTAAAGAACCATCCACCATGGCTAGGGCGGGCAACTGTTCGTCTAATTCTCCTTGCGTTTCAGTAGCCACTCTTACCCCTAATTCCGCCAATACCACTGCCTCTGATACCGTACGCTGATACGCCATCCATTCATCCGTGCGAATTCCCCATTGGCGAGAGACATAGAGATCTTCTTGACGATAAAAGGCTTCAGGGAGACTATCGAGAATTGCAGCCCGATTTTGACCATAATAAAAAACGACTCGTCCCGTATTAATCAGATAACAATAGGCAATTTCATGGTGGGAGGGAGCCATCTGGGAACCGTCGGTAGAGATAACGGTATGGACTTGAGGCGCATTTTGAATATCTACTACCGTATCTAAGGGTTCAATGGGAAAGGCGGCATTAAATCCAAAATGATTCGACCATTGCTCATAGGAAGAGATTAACTCATCTAGGCGATCGCTCGCTTGAGCTAAGGTTTCTCTAGCGCGGTTCAGCCGTTTCTGGGTAGCGGTGGCTTCATCTTGCAGATGTTGGCTGATGCCTTCCATCTGACGGGCGAGTTTATTAAAATCGAGCATAATCAGGCACTCTAGCAATAGGTTATAGCCAATGGTTTAAACGTTGGCTGAACGTGTCTAGGGATAGAGAATGAATGCGAGGATGGCTGCTGGCGGCTTGTTTTTCGGCGGCTGTATTGTAGCCCCAGGTGGCGAGGAAGAGTTCCACGGAGGTTAATTGGGGATGTTGAGTAACAGACAGGAGAGTTTTCCAGCGATCTTCGATAAACCAAATCCGTTTTTCTGAGGGATGGAATGTGAGTAAGGTTTCGGTTTTGGGGCGTTTGATACTTTTGCCGATAATGCGATCGCCAGGAAAGTTAATGTCCTCCATTTCTAGTAGTTCCTGGACAAATCTGGCTTCTTTGGTCGTAATAATCACCAACTCTAAATCCAGGTTAGCCAGGAGCGATCGCAGTTGAGGGACAATACCGGGATAAAATCGATGCAGGGATAACCAGTCTGAGCGGTTGGTTTGGATCTGGCGATCGCGCCTACCATCGACTCGATCCATAATTTCCCCAGCCTTGAGTCCATCTCTGGTAATAATTTGCTCGCAGATCCCGCGCCAATTCGCTAAAATCTCCTCCTCTGACGCTCCTTCAACCATGGCTCGAATCAATACCGGCATTTCCCAACCGGTTTCAATCACTGGGCGCAGGCGATAGAATGCGTCTGCCATCCCTGGAGGTGGAGGAGTCTCGTCCACTGCCCACACCTGAGTATAGGTTTGCCAAGCCGTTTGAAAATACTCGACTAATCCATCACAGAGTACACCATCAAAATCTAAGGCTAGAATCTCTGGAATATCCATAATTTTTGCTGGCTATAACACTATAGGCAAGGATAGCAGGCGATCGCTACTCTCACCAGATTGAACCGTCCTCATCTTGCTCTATAAGAACATACAGCGCTTTGCTTGCGTTATAAAACACAGGCTTGAATCCTCTCTCTCCATGTACCACAATCCTATTCCCTATTCCCCAGCGCAAAGCGCTGTAATACTCTTGGGGTTGGGATGGCATGTTTGTAATCCTTTTAACTTAACCGTACAAAGCCTTTGCTCAAGTCTCATCAACCGGGTTATTAGGTTCTGAGTCATTCGTCTGTGTCTCTGCACTCTCGGGAATTGAATCTTGCAGTTGTTTGAGTTCCCTTGGAGAAACCATCCCCATTAAGACTTGCTTCAACTCTAATTTCTTATCCTTATTTAAGGATGTTTTACTCAAGGTGACCACAGAATCAGCCATCCCTTCTTGAGGAGCCAGTTGCAGATAAACTTCTAGACTAGGAATAGGAATATCCAGATGAGTATTAATTAACTCCCCGGCTTTGACATAATTATTGCTGTCCAGGAAACCCATAAACGCTTCTGAGCGATCGTCAGCTACGTTCCCGACTCGCTGTGGATTACCATACCAGCGATCGCTACTTTCACAAAAGGGTTCCTTTGCTGCCCGAAATCCGGCTGCGGTACTAACTCCCGCAATGACGCTTAATTCCAGAGCGCGATAAATCCACATACCTATTCCGCTCACTGGAATACCGCCACTGCTCGATCTCGATAGTTCCATGCCTCGTTGGGCAGTAAATTGTAAATACCCGATAAAGCCGGCTTGCCCAGTTTCCTCGATTAAGATAATGTCAATGGCTGATTGCAGAAGGTCTTCTTCAGTTACTCCTTCTTCACTTTCTGCGAGTGCTGTTTGCAGATCTTCGCTATAGGCTTGTCGTAATTCTCCAGCTACAGCTCTCTGAAAAGTCCAGTAATCAAAAACATGCATGGCACCATAGATGGATATACCCGTCAATGCCCCAAATAAGGCTGCGATCGCAGGATTTCTGACTTTACCTTTTTTTACGGCAATATGAGTTGCGCCACCTCCCAACAATCCCATGCCCAAGGGAAACAGAATGATCAAATACAAGAAATTACCGATAAAACTCGTAATCCCAGCAACAACACCACCGATTATGACAGTGGCGAGCGCTAGCCATTGATAGCCAGAAATTGGCACAATATTGCTTGATTTATAGGGTTTCATAGTCGAAGAAGTTAGATATAGCGCTAGATAATAGGTAATGGAAATCCTGACATAGATCGTCTAATACCCTTTCCCTATGAAGCTGCGCTTCATAGGAAAGGGTATAATAATGGGTAGGAAAGAGCAAAGAAATATAGAGGTATTTATGGCAGGTCGGTTAAAAGTGAGTGTCTCAGAAAGTGTGGGGGAACTTCAAAATCGCTTAAGCA